>JAOZSF010000263.1 GCA_029939815.1 bacterium | reverse complement strand
AATAATACTTTGTAATTAGTAATTGTTTTTTTCATAATTTTTTAGAGTAGAGTTAGTAAATTAATTTCCTTACGATAGTAAATCAAAAATCCAAAATTAAAAATCCAAAATATAAATCCCGGTTCCGGAATCCCTTCGCCTTTTACAGCAAAAACAAACGGATTCTCATCGTTGTTTTCAATGCTGACAATTCCATTTATAATTCCACCTTCAAGCGGGTCAAAAACTATTTGGAAAGTAGAAGAAGTGCCAGGAACAAAATCAGATATTGGCAAACTAATAACCGAAAAAGCGGAAGTTCCTGATGTTAACGAAATGTCTGAAACAGTTAAATTAGTAGAGCCTGAATTTTCGATAGTAAAAGAATTAGTAATAATTTCAATATCAAATTCCGCTTGTCCAAAATCAGTGCCGTCAGTTGCTGCCGGAGAGTTGTCCCCATTTTCAATATTAATATTTTTACCTTTAAGAATAATTTGAGGGGTAACAGCGTAAAACTCAAACCCGTAATCGTTTGGAATTAATCCGGCAACCCAATTAGAATGCCCGTTAAAATAAGGGCTCCAAACAGCGGGAGTGTTTCCTTTGTTTGGATCAGAAGTATAAGCAAACGCCCATCTTGAAATATTCGTGCAAATATTTTGCACAGCAAACCAGTAAGTAGAACCAGCTTTAGCAACAAATTGGTTTGCTAAATCTACTTGATAAAGATAAAGATCATTAGAAAGCGATTCCGAAGCGTATCCTGGAAAGAATTCCGAATAGAGAATATTTCCGGGGAGATTAGTTCCAAGTTCAAGAATATTTTCATAGAAATAAAGATAAAACCCTTTTTCCGAACCATCACGAGGATATGAAGAGCCAAACGAACCTTTCCACCTGACAGTTTTAATTTTAGTATCGAAGAGCGGCGAAAAATCATCAGCAGTTATAACGCTGTTTTTTGCACCGTCTTCAAAAGAAATAATTGCGCCTCCCGGAGCGTTCTGCAAAGTTTGTTTGTAAGTAACAGAACCATTTAGTTTTGGAAAAGCAACGGAAAGTTTCCCGGCAGCCGAAGAAGAAAACCCGTTTGAGCTACCATCTAAATCAGCATAAACCCAATCAGAATCACCTTGTTTGAATCTAAAACCATAATCAAGATTTCCGGCAGCGGTAATTACAGCGGAAGTTGTCATATAATAATCAATATTATCATTTGAAAGATCAAAGAACCCGTCTTGCCATGACCATTGCCCTGTCTCCGGCAAAACGCCAGAATGTCCATATCCGAACTGTCCGACAACACTTTCCGCCGGACCATTCGAGCCGGATTGTCCAATTCTTTCAAAAGAACCGGTAACCGAAAGCAAATGATCATAACTAGAAATATCCGAAGTATTCGGACCTACGAGCATAGAGTTGTCAATAAATTCTGACATTGCGTAAACATAAAAATCTCTAACTATAGATTGATGCCCGTTAGCTCCAGCATAAAGAAAAGCAAAATAAACAGGATTAGAACCTATGTATTCAGAAGCATCAACTTTTCTTTCAAGCCAAACGCCGCTGGTGGTGTGCGTCATTTCAAAAAGTTCCTTAAAATCCCCATTATTTGGGTCTGCATCTCCAGCAGAAACCATTAAAGCGGTATAAGTATAATTTTGATTCATCATGGAAGCATCTTTAAAAGAAACAAAAATTTTATCAGCACCGTTAATATCCAAATTTAAAGGAGGAGAAACAAACCAGTTTGAGCAAAGCGAAGGATTAATTCCATGGACGATTCCATAGCCGTTATACTGAATCCAACCATTGAGGTTTCCAAAAGTTTTGTATTGAGTCCATCCTTCTGCCGGCCAATCTTTGAACTCTTCAATACAGATATCTTTTTTCTGCAAGCATTTAACAAAAATTTCCGCAGAATTTGTGTAAGAAGGATCTGAAACGCCGACAGCAGTAACTATTGTCGTGCTAATTTGTCCGGCGATAGCACTGTCCGGAATAAGAATTTTGACGTTAAAAAGATTTGCGTCTTTGTTGTTCATGTTTCCTGAATTTGCAGGACCGGTAGCTGGCCATAAATTGTTCTCGTAAGAAAAGTTGAAAGTGTCGTTCGTGCCGGTTAAATTATGGATAGTAAGTTGTACGTCAACTGTATTTCCTTTAAGTTCAGCAAAACTTTGATTTAAAGGAGTGATAGCCAAACTTGGAACCGGATCACCGTAAATTTCAAAACCGAGATCGTCATTTAGGAAATTAGGATGCCATTCAGAATCACCAAAAAAGTAATCGCTTTTTGCAGCCGGTTTATTTCCGACAATTTCATCAGAAGTGCTGCAAATAGCCCAACGAGATTCTCCAGACAATTCCATTTGAACAGCAAACCAGTAAGTTGTGCGTGCCATAACAGAAAAGCTACTTGATAAATCAAGCTGATAAAGATAAATTCCGTTTGAGAGCATTTCTGAACAGTAACCGGCTTGGGAATCTGTGAATAAAAGCGAGCCGGGCTGGTTAGTTCCGTTTACAGTTACATTTTCAAAAATAAATAAATTGAAAAGATTTTCAGAACCATCGCGTGGATAATCAGAATTGTAAAAACCTTTCCAACGGACGGATTTTAGTTCCATATCAACCGGCGGGACAAAATCATCAGCAGAAACAACTTCGACAGAAGCGTTGTCATTGAAAGAATAAATCCAGTTATCAAGATTATCAGGAAGAGTTTGTTCATACCCCATAAAATCCGCAGCCGGTGCCGGAAAAGAAACAGAAAGTTTCCCGGCGTTTGCAGAAGAATAATCTCCGCCGTTCAAATCTCCGTAAACCCAGTCAGCTTCGCCCTGTCGAAATCTGTAAGCGTAATCAAATTCCCCAGCGACAGTTACAAGCCCTAAAGACGAAACAAAAATATCGTGAGTAGCATTTGAACCGGCGTAACTAGCATTTATCCAAGTCCAGTTTTCCCCGGGAATAGTTCCGGGATAACCATAGCCAACTTGCCCGGAAATATTTTGTCCAGGACCGTTTGTACCGGTTTGTCCTGCGATAGAAACCATACCGGTAACCGCCGGTAAATTTTCGTAACTTGCGATAGAAATATTATTCGGTCCGACAAGTTGAACATCATCAACAGATTGTTTAGCAGCTTTTAAGAATAAATTATCAAAATAAGGTCTATGAGCATTTGAACCGGCGTAAAAAAACGCGATATAAACCGGGTTGCTACCAACATAATCAGAAAGGTCAATTTCGTGATTTTTCCAGTAATAACCTTCGTTAACAGGTTTCATTTTATAAAGTTCAACATAATCGCCGGTCGCCGGGTTTTTGTCACCAGTGGAAATCATTATGCCGGTATAACTATAAGCCGAAGTATTCCATATACTTTCATCAAAGAAAAGTTTTGCTACGTTAAAATTATTGCTAAATTGAAAATCCAAAGCCGGAGAAACAAACCAGTTGCTTGCGAGAGCAGAAATAGTAGGATGCCGCAAACATGGAGTTGGATTTCCGTTAGCAAACCCTTCCCAACCGGTTGTGGCATCTCCAAGTAAATAACTTGTCCATCCAGTTGGCGGGAAAGTATCAAAAGTTTCATTAAAAATTTCTTGTTCCCAGATGCCGGAGACAATAATTTCGGCAGTTCCTGTAAAAGAATTATCGTTTATTCCTACAGCAGTAACAGTAGTAGTAGAAACTTGTCCAGCCAAAACATCAGTCGGCACAGTTATGCTTACAGTAAACTCAAGGCTTGTATTATTAGTCAGCAAACCTGAAGTTGCAGGACCGTTTGCCGCCCATAACCCGTCATAAGAAATATTAAAATCATCATCAAAACCAGTATCATTTAAAATAGCTATAGAAACATCAACAGTATTGCCGGGAAGTTCTGAAGCAGTTTGCAAGATCGGATTAAATTTTACCCCCGGAATCCATTGTTTTAAAGTCAGCGTGTTTGT
>JAOZSF010000262.1 GCA_029939815.1 bacterium | reverse complement strand
TAATCACACCTACACCGTTGCTTAAAAATGGGCCGCCATAATAATCCCAATAGTTGGTTACGCCCTCGAGCCAAACTCTGTCTGTAACAGCCGGTTCCTCGAAGCTAAAGTTTTTTACATTTACAACAGCGAATGTAGCGGTAGAAATTAGTAAAATTAATAATAGTTTTTTCATAATGTTATGTTTTTTGTTAAAGTGAGGAAATTAATCCCGAAAAAATATATCGGGATAAATTTAGTATTTGAATTTTCTCCAAATACTGAATACTGAACACAGAATACTGAATACTATTCCCCCTTCCGGGATTGCATTTGTTACAACAATATCATCTATAAGCAAAGTGTTATCACCCGCCATTGTTTGAGAGATCTCCAACTCGAAATCTCCTTCGCCCGGATTAATAAATCTTGTGAACGTTTCAAACGGATTATTACCGCCAACAGCAGAAACTTCTGTTGGAACAATAATAGTGGTTCCACCGAGTTTAACCTGCAGCTCAGCTTTTCCACTATAAATTTCGCGAGCGTTAACGCTCAACGATAAGACATAAAATCCGCCATTTTTAAATCCTCGAACTGTTTGTTTGATGTTTCCCTGTCCCTGAATATAAGCGACATTTAATCCGTCTGGAATTGCTCCGTTGTTCATAAAGGGCGAAGTCCAATAATCTGTGTTTCTGCCTACTGATGCGCTGCTTGAACAAGTCCATGCATCTATTGGATTTTGTGCTTCGTTTCCTGGATAAATAATAATTCCACCGTTAGCTTCAAAACTTGGATTTTCCAAATACGGCGTAGGAAGTTTTGTGATGATAATATCGTCAATTAATAAAATACAATCGACATTTGCTGTCGATTGAGCTATTTCTATGACAAAATTTCCTGCTCCTGGCGTAACTATAGCCTGGAAAGTTTGGAAAGAATTTTCTGCACCGGTTACAGCAACATTTTCGGAAATTATTGTAGAACTATTTAGTTTAACTTCAATATTTTCAGAACCTGTTCCGGCCGTTGCAGCGTTCGCACGAACAGAAATTTTGTACAATGTATCTGCTTCAAATCCGAAGACTTTTTGCTGAATAGAGTTTTGCCCTTTAATAAAACAAATGTTATCACCTTCAGGAATTATTCCATTATCAAAATATGGTCCTGTAGAATTATTTCTTCCTACTTCTGTTTTTGATGACACAGTCCACCAGTCCATTAAATTTGTAGCAGCGCAACCTGGAAAAACTATTCCTGAACCATTGAACTCAAAACCGGAGTTTGCAAGATATGGAAAATCCATTTTTTCAAATCTAATGTCGTCTATTAATAAAACATTGTTATCGTTTGCAGTAGTTTGCGAAATTTTTAGTTCTAAATCTGTTGCAGCTGGCAAAAAGTTTGTGCCGAAAAATAGGAAGGGAAGTTCTCCGCCAACTGGGGAAATAGTTTCCGTATCAAAAATAGTTTGGCTGCCAAGTTCAACTTTAAAAGTTGCTTGACCAGCTCCAGCAGCTTGAGCGTTTGCGTGCAAAGAAATTGCGTAATTTTTTGTAGAGTCAAGATCAGAAATTACCTGGCTAATATTTTCAGAATTTTGAATAAAACAGATGTTTTCGCCATCAGGAACAGAACCGTTATCAAGAAAAGATCCGGCGGAAGAAGTGTTCCTACCGATTTTGTTTTCTGAAGATAAAGTCCAGCCGAGAATAGGGTTGCTGCTTGCGTAACCTGGAAGGTTTATACTCGTTCCGTCATCTTCAAAACTTCCGTTCAAAGCATCCGAAGAAGTAACTTTTGAGATTTGAATATCATCAACAAGCAGAGCGTAATTACCATCATTAATCGTCTGATGAATTTCAAAAAGACAGTCAAAATTTTCCGGTTTTATAATTGCAGAATAAGTTCTGAAATCTTCATCAGCACCAACAACCGGAACATCAATCGGACCAATAATAGTAGCACCATCAAACTTAACTTCCATATTTGCTAAAGCTTGTCCTGCCCAGTTTCCAGCGTTAGCTTTTAGAGAAATTCTGTACAAATTTCCGGTTTCAAAATCAGTAAGAGTTTGGCTAATGTTTCCAAGACTTTGTATAAAACAAACATTGTGTCCATCCGGCGTTTTTCCTGTACCGAAAAAAGGACCGTCATCAGTGTTTCGACCGATATTTGCAGTCGAGCAGCTCCACGCATTAATTGGATTATCAGCAACATATCCAGGAGCAGTAATTTCTATTCCGTTATCTTCAAAACTGAAATTGTAAAGGAGAGGAACTCGTAAAAATTCTACTCTTGCACTACCATTTTTTACAAGCGGAATTTTTGGTGTAGAGCTATTTACATAATTTGTAGAACTTGAAATTTCTACATCAGAAGAATCAAAATATTTAACTATCCATCTATCATGCGGCAGAAAAACATAAAGATCATCTTTCATAATTTCCGTAGAAATTTTTATTTCGTTTGTAGTAGCAAAAATAGAAATCAGAGAGTTTTGAGCAAGAACTCTGCTGATCGAAATCGAAGGCCAGTTTGTCGGTAAATTCGGGTTAATTTCAAAACCGTCTAAATTAGGTTTGTAACCAAGAAACCCATAAAACATAATTTGCGGAACAAGAATGCTTGATCTAAATTCTACATCCATCCCAAGTCCTCCGCCGGTGCCACCACCTTGCAAATTTCCCGGATGAGTTTTATAATATTCACGATATCCGCCATTTTCCTGGACATCAGCAAACCAATCAAGAATAGTTTTTAATCTTTCCCAAGTATTTTCAGGACCATAAGTTTTTAATCTTGACATTAAATCGTGATAAGTAAACCCAAGAACGGCACCGCCATCCTGAATTTGTTCGCCGTAAGGAGTTCCACCGGTATTCGGCCAAACGTAGCTGTACCAGGAAGTATTACGAATAGTCGAAGATCGCGGACCAAAAATCCAGTGATAAATATCTGCTCCTTGCGATAAATCACCTGCCACTGTTCGCTTTCCGGAAATCCAATCAAGAATAGATCGAGTTTGGGTTTGGTTTGCAAACCCATAATGAACAGCTTCGAGATTAACAAAAGTATAACCAAAATCATGAGAGACGCTGTTGATATCAATATTCGCAACAAATCTTCCCGCCGAAGAGCTCCAAAATTGCGAAGAATTATCTTTAAGTTCCGTGGCAAGATTTTCTAAATATTCAGGAGAAAATCTGTTAGGTCCGTCAGGAATTTCCCAGTCCGGATTTTCTCTGATTTCTGTTTCGAGGTCAGCAAGAATGTTTAGAGCGTGAAACAAATAAATAGTAGCCAAAGTATCTTTACCACCGAATGGCAGGAGATCCCAATAATTTCCGCCAATACCTCTTCCAAGAACAGTCGGTCCCATTCCAGTTCTTCCATCATGTCCAATCCAAGGAGTGTTTACGCATTTATTTGCTTCAACATCAAACTCTTCAATCGCGTATTTCATCGCTAATCGCATTTGATTAATATTAGATTTCAGAAAATATTTGTCAGCAGTTAAATTTATATAATCATAACAAGCTTTTATGTGAGTTGTGTTGTTTACATTGTGCCGTGAATCTACTGCGGTGAAAGCGTTATGGACATTTACTGTCGTTCCGGCAGCGTTATCGAAATTAATTCTTACTGCTCTTAAATAATCATTTTCCGCCCATAAAGGATGTGTGTAAAGCGGAATCATGGTGTGAACATCACCATCTTCGGCGGTTATGGTTTCAAAATATACTCTTCGGGAACTATCAAAAACAGGGGGATTATCAGTTGACCATTCTAAATACGGCTGTGCACCTTCGCCGATTCCAGTTGTTGACCAATGAAGTTGAAAAAACGGAACGACAACATTTTTTACATAAAAAGTTGGCGTTTGAATTGTTGCCGCTGCACTTGTTAAATTAATTTTCCAGCCTTCTTCTTGAGTTACGCTGATAGTAGCTGCACCTGTT
>JAOZSF010000261.1 GCA_029939815.1 bacterium | reverse complement strand
GTACGGCTGTAATATGCGATAAGAACAGAACTCATAATAAATCTCCTATATATTATATTTAATGATTTAGATTTCCGCTTTGCGCAAATCTGATTTCAATGTTTATTCAATATCAAATTTAATATATTATAATTTCAATCATTTCCAATGCAATAACGCACTATCGCGCGGTCATCGTTACCTTCTTCTGCAGGCTGGAACCCAGCATACGCGGGTCAAGAGCTTATGTTACTTTTGCTGAAAAAGCCAGGCGTAAGTATAGTGATTAGAGTTTTTGTCCCAGGCATGTGCCTGCATGGTATAAATCCCCGGTTTAACCGGTTGGTCAAAAGAATGAGAGAGCATGCGGTTTTTGCCATTCCAGAAGAAATTAGTTTTTTTCCAATGCCAGTACATTTTAAGTTTTGAATATTGGATGCCTTTTCTTTCAGGCAAAATTATAGAAAACTTTTCTATAGGAGTAACACAAATTTCACCATCAAACGGTTTTGCGTTTTTAAAGTTAAGAGGTAAGAGAGATAATTTATTTCCAAGCTTTTTCTCGTTTGTCCACGGAGCAATAATATACCTTCCAATTTTGAAAAGAGGGGAATTAAGCGAATTGGGAGCCGGATTAACAGTAACACCGGAAATAAATCCGGCTTTTTTTAACATAGCGATGAGATTTGTGTTGTAATACCCATAAGGATAACAAAAATGTTTTACGGGAAAACCAATGTTTGTTTCAATAGTTTTTTTCGCGTCAACTGTTTCTCTAATTAATCGCGCTCGAAATTTTTCAGCATCTTCTGATTTAAATGGTTTGGTGAGATTGCTGTGCGTTGCTGAATGGCAGCCGACGTTATGACCTTGCTGGACAAGATTGCTCAGTTGATTATAAGTCATAGTTGTGCGATTGCCTACAACGGCGGTATAAGCGTAAAAAGTAGCTTTGAATCCGAATTCATTTAAGATAGGGAGAGCGTTTTTATATTGAGTTTCCCACGCGTCATCAAAAGTAATCATAACAGGTTTGGCAGGTAATTTCTTACCGTTTAAAACCGTATCGCACCACTGATCCATTGTAATAGAACTGTAATTATTGTCAGCAAGAAACTGCATGTGCCTTCGAAAGAGTTCCGGCGTTACAGTCATATCATTTGTTGTTGCAAGAGATATTCTGTGGTATGTAATCACCGGTAAAACTATATCAGCAACTTTCTGGGTAATTATTCCGGGAGAATTTAAAACTGTATTTTCACGTTGTACATTTTCTTCATGTGAACATGAAATACAAATGAATAAAGAAACAAATAAAAATAATGATAAAAGTTTTTTAAGAGTCATAAGGAACTACCACAACTTATTTCAATGATCGCAATTTTGCATACTGAGCAACTAAAACTTTCGGATTAGGCAGACTGTCAAACTGAATTGTCAGCCGCGCCGAATCGCCTTTTCCGGTTACCGACTCAATTTTCCCGTTGCCGAAATGTGAATGAACAACTCTTTGTCCTGCGGAATATCCGCCTTTAGCATTTTGGGATTTTTTTGATTTAGGAACCGGTGGAACTTCTTCCGCGCCGAATGAATCTCTATGTTCGCTTATTCTAACCTCAATAAATTCATCGGGAATTTCAGATAAAAATCTTGACGGTTCGCGGACTTTCCTTTGTCCAAAGACCGTGCGATGATAAGCACAACTCAGAGATAATCTTTTTTTAGCGCGGGTCATACCGACATAGCATAAGCGCCGTTCCTCTTCAATATCGGTGGGATCATCGCTGGAATTATAATGCGGGAATAGATTTTCTTCCATGCCGATGATGTAAACAACAGGAAATTCCAGACCTTTAGCGTTGTGGATTGTCATTAAAGTTACGGATTCTTCACTTTCGTTCCAGTTGTCGATATCGGAACTCAAAGCTACTTCATGAAGAAATCCTTCAATTGAGGGGATTTCATCTTCAGAGGTGTTATCATATTCTGCAGCTGCGGAAATAAGCTCTTTTATATTTTCAATACGGGTTCTGTCCTGTAAATCATTTGAGCTGCAGACTTTTTCGATATAATTTATATCATCAATTACTTTTTTAACAAGTTCCGTTGTAGTAAGCTTGCTTTTCGCATTACAAAAACCTTTTATTAACTGCATAAATTTAACAATCTTTCTCTGTGCAGCTTTACTTAAATTTGAAACCGATTCCGCATTTTCTGCAGCTTCAAACAAAGTTATATTGCATGAACGGGCATAACGGGCAAGAGTTTCCTGTGTTGTAGAACCGATACCCCTGTGAGGAGTATTTATAATTCTTTTAAAATTAACATCATCCGCCTGATTAGCAATAACACGCAGGTAGGCAACAATATCTCTGATTTCCCGGCGATTATAAAAGCCGACATCTCCAAGAATAACGTGCGGCATTCTTGCGCGCCTAAAATGATCTTCAAATACACGTGTTAAGGCGTGTATTCTATGAAAGACAACAATGTCATTCAATGAAAGTTCGGGGTTTCCACTCATTTGTTCACGAATATGATTAATAACAAATTCCGCTTCATCGTGCTCGTCCATCGCCTTATAAACACAAATTTGTTCCCCTTCCTCATTTTCTGTCCATAACTTTTTTTCTTTACGATTCTTATTATTAGAAATAATATCGTTTGCAACGTTAAGAACCGTCGCGGTAGATCTGTAATTTTGTTCCAGAGTAATTAAATCAGCCCCTTTGAAATCGTGTTCAAAATCAAGAATGTTTCTGATATCCGCGCCGCGGAATTTATAAATCGACTGGTCCGGGTCACCAACAACGCAAATATTTTTATGTTTATCAACAAGAAGTTTTGCGAGAGTATATTGAGCAAAATTCGTATCCTGAAATTCATCTATCAGCATGTGATCGAACTTATTTTGATATTTTTCCAGAATGTCAGAATTGTTTTGAAAAAGCAGGACACACTGCATGATAAGATCATCGAAATCCATCGCGTTTGCTTTTAAAAGGGCGGCTTCGTATTCTTTATAAACATTTGCAACAACTTCCTTTTTGTAATCATTTATCTTTTCAGCAAATTTACCGGCTGTGATAAGTTTGTTTTTCGCGTGGTTAAATTCATTGGCAAACATCTTCGGCTTCGTATGCTTGTCACTGACATTTAATCTTCGCATGCAATCTTTTATTAATGTCAGCTGATCACTCTTATCGTAAACAACAAAATTATCCGCATAAGGCAGTCTGTCATTTTCTTTGCGTAAAACACGAAGACAAAATGAATGGAAAGTTGATACAGGAACATACGCGTTTACAAGTTTATCAACACGCTTAGCCATCTCGCCCGCGGCTTTGTTAGTGAAAGTCACGGCAAGAATGCGGCTTGGGCTGATATTCCGGGTTGTTAAATGCGCAATGCGGTAAGTAAGTACCCGTGTTTTTCCGCTGCCTGCGCCTGCAACAATAAGCAATGGTCCATCAGGATGAATCACGGCTTTATATTGCAGGGGATTAAGTTCTTTTTTAAAATCGGTCATAAAATTTTTTAAAATCCATAATAAGTAAGTATAAGAATTATAATGTTTTTATGTTTTTATTTCAATGAGTAGTGATAATTTGTACCAAAAAAAACCTGATTTCTATTTTCGGACGATAAACCGGCGGTACCCCTTTTGACATCGAAAATTATTTTCTTTGAAAAAACGGCTCTTTGTAAAAACAAGCGGGGAAGCGATAAATTGTCCACTCAGTTCCAGCGCCCACTTCCAGCCTTGTAATCAATGCTTTGCAAATAGTCGCTAAAAGTGGGCAGCGACTAAATCGAAGAAAATAAATAAAACTGACCAAACCACACTGGAAAAAGAATAAGTTTACGAACTCGCTTTTATGAAGAGGCAAAAAAACTATTAATTATTTTGTGCACATAATTTGCATAAAAAAGACAAATGATGAATACAATGGAAGGCGGGATTCTT
>JAOZSF010000260.1 GCA_029939815.1 bacterium | reverse complement strand
TTTATGACGAATCGGAAGCGTTGGTAATTGAGAAAATAAAGAATTACGATGCTGAGCAGAAGCATTAAGATTTTTTTATAGCATTATTACCCCAAAGGCACCAGGGCACCAATAATTTAAAAGAATAAAATCTTATTGACTGAAGATGATTAAGTCATTCTTCTCTCAACCATATTTCTAATTCATCTGTATTTTCAATCACCTCGAATTCATCGGCTATATAAGTTTTATCATTATATTTTATCTTCCAACCGGAATATTTTCCCGCTTTCAACTCACCGGTTGCTGTGCCGTCATTTTTAATATAAAAAAAGTTTTGATTAATAACACGTGTCTTCGCCGGCGAAGTTCCATCAGGCAGTTTAAAAGTAAGTTTTACCATCGCTGCATTTGTGTAATTCAAAATTAAATCGGGCAATTCCATATCATCACCTTCATAAACTTCAAATTTGTGTGATGCCTTAAAACCAAGCAATGATTGTACACTAACCGTCGATTTGCCCGGCGGAACATCATCGAAGCCATAAGTTCCATCTTTTCCGTTGGTAAAAACGCTTACTTTTCTATTGAAATTATTACAATCCAGCGTAACCACAAGTTTTAGCGGGATACCATTCTGATTAAGCACTCTTCCGGAAATTTTTGAAGTTTTTCCCGAATGTAGAATTATATCCCCTGCATTACTAATATTTTTTGTGAAATTTATTTCGGCTGTTACCGGCAAACAATCTTCAGCGGAAACAACGATCATGTCATAATTTTTTATTTCCGAGCGGTTTATTTTAAAAAGAAAGGAGCCGTCATTGGAATTAAAGGATTGTTGATTATAACCGAATCTTACAATAAAGTTTTTTGCCGGTGTATCTAAATCATCAATAAAAACTTTCCCGGAAATCACACATGCGGGCAGAAATTTCAGTTTCACATTTTTCGCGCCTGCGGGTAAATTTGTGTTAATTTCAAACCTGTTCTCCCAGGAATAAGCTTTAATATTCATCATTGTCCCCTTTTTAAGTTCCGCGCCTTGAATTTCAAAATAACCTTTATTATTCGCGATTGATTTTATCCAATGATTTTCTACCAATAATTGTACAATACTGTTTCGCGCCGGTGTTCCATCGGGATTATAAATATGTCCGGTCAATTCCGCAGACGAATTAAAAAATATTAATGTTATGTAATTCGTGTGTAGTGATGAAATAGCGATATCATTTGTTACAAGTGATAATCCTTTTCGCTTCTCACTCGCATTACAAGAGAAATTAAAATCACCATTCCAAAATGTTCTAATGTAATACCACTCATCTTCTGAAACGGAAACATTATAGCTTGAAATTGATGTAGATTCAGGACGTTCAAATTTGGAAGTTAATTCATATTGAAGTACCGGTGTTCCGTTAGATTCTTTCGCTTTAACTGCAACGATTGCCCTTTTTTCCACAATCAGGTCTTTTACAGAGGTTTTGAACGGTTCAACATCAACTGTGAACATTTTCCCGGAACCTTCTGTTGGAAGCGCCCACGGGCAAGCGAAGTCGTTAATAGCAAACATGTATTTTGCCGGTGCAACAACATTTTTAAAATTATAATTCCCGGCATAATCCGATACGGTTAGATAATAAACGGTATTCGCCGATGAATTGGCAAGATGTTTCACATTTTTTTCTGTATGTAAAGAATTAATTGAAATAGGGATTCCGGATAATGGCTCACCATTTTTATTCATAACTTTTCCGGTTATATTACCTGCCTGTCTCAAAACTAATTTAATAAAGTTATCCGCGCCGTTGATTTGTCTGACAACTTTTGCAAATCCCGGTTCTTCAACAACTATTTCACCGAAATAATCATTGCAAATATTTTTAATTTTTAATGTAAATTCCCCGTTCCTATCTGTTACACAAGAAGCATAAGGTTTATTTTTTCCCCCAACACGCGCTTTAATGACTATCCCGGCTACGGGTTCATTATCGAATTCCGTGACAACGATTCCGCCAATTTCTTTATGAGGAAAATCTGCAAAGGAAAAATCAAGCTTAGTTTCCGGCGCTGTAAGAAAAATATTTTCAACAAAAGTTTTATATCCGTTAAGTATAAATTGACAAAACAGTTGTTTTTCCGGTAGTTGGGTGATTTCATAACTTCCGTCAGTTTCAGGTTGAATATTATACTCAGCTTTAAATCTTCCTTTTTGTTTTCCTAATGATGAAATATGTATATCAATATCGTTAGTAACAGGCGAACCGTCAGGCAAGAGCGCTATTCCTTTTAATGTTACACTTCCGGGAATTTCCACAATAATTTCGCGCTTAGTTTTGGTCTTGAATTTTTCCGAAAAGCATTGAGGTATGTTATCACCTGTTAGTCTAACATAAAAATCAGCCATACTCGCCAATACTGACGGAAAGGTAATTTTGCTGCCTGAAATATTTGTTGTTGCCGCAATAACGATATCCAGGTTATAATTATGAGATGTTGCACTTATAATTTCTGCTCGCAGGTTTCTAATTGTTTCAGGTTTGTTTTCAACAACGGCAATTATCGCAACCCCTTTTTCTTTTAAATTAAAATAAAGAGTTACAGGCGTTAGAAGATTAGAGGAAAGTCCGCTTTGTATTATATTTCCGGATGTATATTCATCATTATAAGCCGTTGCATTAAATTCCTTAATATCTTTTGGAATAAATATTTCTACCGTTCCGGTTTCATCCGTTTTCTTCTCGGCAAAGAAAAATCTGTTTTTGTTATCCGATGTTAAATTTACTGTCGCATTCGCCGCCGGAATATTGTTTATCGTAACTCTGACAATTACTTTCCGTTTGTATTTATTTTTTTCTTCCGGTTGGATTTCGGAAGCTTGCTGCTGTTCAATTTCAACAGGTTCATCAGCAACTTTTGCCGGTGCAACAACCTTTTTATGAGGTTTGATTCCTATGTCTTCAAGAGCAATCGGCTCTTCCTGCGGTTTGCAACCGACAAAAAATGTTGATAGAAAAAGGGCAGTGGATAACAATAAAAGACTGGGGATTTTTTTCATATTTTTTGTTATTGATTGTTTCATGATAAAACTATTTTAAAATTTAATTTCATTTATCAGCAAAATTATTAATCTACAAAAACTATAAATTTATTTCATACACGCGTCAGAAATTCAAGTGCGTTAAAATATAATCATCAAGAAGATTGAACTGGTCAAGAAAGAAGCTATTGCCATTCCAAACCATATATTTCTTATGCGATAAGTTTTTCTTAATTTTTGCAAAAGTTCATCATCAACCAAAACATCTTCAGAAACCCATTTTGAAATTGCTATAACATTATTATTCAGCTCTTTCCATAATTCAACATTTATTTCTTTCAAGCGTTTTTCAATACGCTTTGTTATTAAAGTTGAATGCAATGCTTCTTTAATTGTCCAAATAAGAGTAAAAAATAAAACTACAGAGCTAAAAAGATATACTTTCATTTTATCAAAATTTATGTTCGCTATCAGTTATTTTCCAATTCATCTAGCCAAACCACAATAACCAAATCAGGTTGATTTATTGGTTTCTTTCGATTGCGCCTTTCCAGCCGAAATGGGGATTGAATTTGAAGGTTTTGACATTTTGAAGTTCACCGAGTTTCCCCTCCCATCTTTTTTCATTGCTGAGAATGTCAACATCTTCAGCGGGGAAATTTGTGAGCGGAATTTCTTTTAGTTTAAATGTCTGATTCGTGAATTGAATTTTGTTGATGTCAAATCCCATCAGCCACGCGCATGTCGCGTCAACAGCCACAGGATTTTGTCCGGCAATTATAAGGCCGCACGGTTTTGCGTCCGGAGCGAGCGGTCCTTCTCCTTCACCGGCGATTATTCCGTCAATCAGGGCGAAATATTTACGTGAAGATTTTGGATTTGACATCCCCCTTAATCCCCCTTCAAAGGGGGAATTTTCCTGACACCT
>JAOZSF010000259.1 GCA_029939815.1 bacterium | reverse complement strand
TTCGACCGATAAATCGGAAACGTTTCTTTTGGTCAGGCACTAAATACTATTTTTTAGATATATTAAAAAACTCTTCTGCGTTTTTATTCATAATTCTTTCCGCAACGAACTTTGCAGTTTCTAAATCATATTCGTTAGATCTCATTTTCTTTTCCAACACATTCGCAATACCGTTTCTTGCTTGTTCAGCATAACCTAAAGCTGAAAAGGGCGACCAGGTATCTGCTCCAAAAGCGAAAATTTTGCTGCATGGCACACATGACAACCATTCATCTAATATTCGCTCCATTTGAACCGGATTCATCGCCCAAGCCCAACACATATCCAACCAGACATTCGGGAAACTTTTCCCGATAGAACCTAATATTTCAGAAAAAGGCCAGCCGGCGTGAAAAACATCAAACTTTACATTTTTATATTTTTGAAAAACAGGAATTAATTGTGCCGGATTTGTGCCGCGGACATCCTGCCAACATCTCGCCAGAAAGCCTGTATGTATTTGAACGGGAAGATTAAGTTTCTCCGCTCTTTTGAAAATGTTATGAATTAAATAATCGCTTAACGGTTTTGCATCAACTTTTTTTTCATTTAATATATCATCAAAAACCGCATTCGCATCTTCAAAACAAACATCTTCAAAAGTAAGATTTCTTGCATAAGCAACCGCTATTTTTAAACCAACTAAATTGCCTGTTTTATAAGCTGTTTCCGTAAACTCATCAAGAAAAGAATCTAAATCACACAGTGTTTTGAATGATTTGTTAAATCTCTTTTCAAATTTTTTTAGTGTAGAAACATCACTTACATTCAAAATATTAGAACCATATCTCAAAACCTTTTTGAAAAAACCGGGATGTAATTTCTGCGTAAAATAATCTGCTTCCGGCATGTTCGGTCCTGCACAATCAAGAATTGCGGTATTAATATTCGCAATTTTATAAAGTTCGGCATAAATTTCTTCAGAACTTTTATTTTTCACAAAACTTTTTATTGCTTCAGTAATTTTTTCACTGTTCTCTTTAGAAAAATCTAAATCAAAAAGTTTCTTAGTTGCAAAGTTCGCCGCCTGTCCATAACCTGTAGTTCTGACATATTGCCAACACTCAAAAAACTCTGTTTCTTTATCATGGTCAAGCCCTTTTGAAACGGCAATATCCGTCCAACCGTATCCGCCAATAAAATCGGTAAAATCTTTTTTATTCCATTCCTGTCCATAACCTGCTTGATGCTCATGAGTATCAAACAGAGGTAAATTAAATACAAATTCTCTTATTTTCGACATTATTTCTCCTGATAACGTTTTTTGTTAATTTATTATTTTTGTTTTTTAGTCAACACCCATTTATAAAAAGGAATTACATTAATAATTGTATCATCATTTAATAATATTGTTTCTTCTTTGTTCCAAGTTATAATGTATAAATTATCACAATCTAACTCTTTTTTTGCAATTACCAAAGCTGCGATTTCTCTTTTTCTTGTTAATTTATCATCAAGAGAATAAGCGACTTTAAATATACCTGTTACCTCAGTTATGTTCTTCGTTATAAAATCAATTTCTTTACCTTGTTTGCAATTATAGTAAAATAAGGTTTCATTTTGCACATATTTTCTTCTTAAAAACTCTATAAAAACAGCATTTTCAAGTAAACGTCCATAATCACTTGAAAATCTTATTGCTTTACTTTTTATATATCCATTATCAATTATATATATTTTTTTTGGAGAACTATTTTGCAATTTGTGTTTAAATGAAAATCTATTTAATGTAAAAAATAAATAGGAGCTTTCCAAATACGATATATATTTTTCTAATGTTTCAACACTTTTAAACTTTAAATTTCTTGTTAAACTATTATATGTAAATAATGAAGTGAAATTAGCTATCAGATAATACGCCAACTCTTTTAATTTGACAGAATTACGGATTTTATATCTTACAATAATATCCTTAAAAATTGTCGCATCAAATAATGTTGATAAATAATTTCTCTCTGATATATTATCATGTAATATTTCCGGATACCCTCCGTTTATTAAATAAGAATTAGTCGCTTTAAGAATTTCAGCATTTTTTTTAGGTAATGAAAATATTTCTTCAGAAAATTCAACCTCCTTAATTGTTAAATACTCCGTCAAACTAAATGGTAATATTTCATACACTGTATATCGTCCGGTTAATACAGTTGCAATATCTTGAGATAACATATTTGCGTTTGAACTTGTTAAAACTATTTTATATTTTCTTCTTTTAAGTTTATTTATAAAAAGTTCCCATGACGGTAAATTTTGTATCTCATCAAAAAAAAGATATTTAATCGTACCATAAACTTCATGAATTGCTTCTATTATGGAATCGAAATCATCGACTTTTAATAAATTTTCATCATCAAAATTTATATAAGCAAAGTCTTTATTTTTTAGCAATAAAAAAGCAAATGTCGATTTTCCTGAACGGCGTGGCCCCATTATTAATTTTATTAATGATGAATCTAATTCTTTTTTGGCGGAAATTAAATTATCACGATTAATATAATTCTCATTATAAAATTCTTCTTTTTCTAATTTGTTTTGTAATACTATTTTCTTTATCATAATATTTAACTTTTACTTTTATTTTATCCAAAATAAGCAAAGTCCAAAAAAAACGGGGTTTTCGGTCAGACACTATTATAGCATTTTCTTACTAAAATGTCAAGCATTCATTCGATATATCGAATGAATTGATGTTATTTTGTTCGGTATATCGAATATTTTTTGCCGCGATGTTGATCTGTTGAAATAAAAAGTATTTTTTGTTTCATATTACTTAACATTCTTCCCAATTTATCTCTGATAAAAGAACAGATTGAAAATCTTCTGAAATATGTGTTATATACCATTTATTATCATAAAAGAATATTTCAGGGATTTTAATATCAAGTTCGGTAACTAATTTTGAATCATCATCTATTCCAAAATCTTGTGGGTCTTCAGAACGATATACAACAGTTTTAAAAGAAATAGAAGAAGTTCTGAATAAATAAAAATATCCGTCTATAAAAACTACAAACGGGCTTTCTGCGTCAACGACACCGCTACCTCCTTTCCCTCCTTTAGAAACAATTTTTGCTTCTGACCAATTTATTAAATCATTAGAGGTTGCAGATTCAATATAACTTTCTCCTTCAAGAGTTGATGTCGTTGCATAAGAGTAAAATAGATTGTTATGCTTCATAATCATTATATCTCTTCCTCCTGGAATTGACGTTGTATTCGGTTTTTGTCGGTTGTAATCGACACCATTTGTCGATTGAGCAACTCTGATGCCCTTACTATGATAAAAGCAATAATATTTATCCTTTTCTTTTATAAAAAACGGCGCTCCTATCTGCTCTTCACCATTTTCTTTAATATTTTCATCAAAATCCGGGTTTGCACGCATTTTAATTCCGACTTGATGCCAGTTTTCTGTTTCTAAAGAATCTCCTTCCCATCCATATAATAAGCGACCAACTTTTACACCTCGAAGGCAGGCCCACAATTGCCATTTACCGTTTTCGGCCTGAATTATTCCGTGATCAACGATTTGTTGATTTTTTGGATTATCCCCATTTAATTCTTTTAAATCCGGCATTGTGCAGATAGTTTTAGATTCTCCTATAATTGGTGTTTTTTGTGTTTTATTCATTTTATTATTGAATTACTTTTTAATAGTTTTGTCGTAAATTATTTTGTTAGTTTGTTTTCTTAATCTTCACACACCGGCTCGATATATGAATATGCAGAATATCTAATTTCACTCCAAGCTGATTTTTCAGGGAATGGATGTCCTTTCCACAGTTCTTTTTCTTTTGGTGCAAAAACTATTTTTATTTCGATTTTATTTAAACCTTTTGTAAATGATTTTCCTATATAAAATTCAGATTCATAGAATCTGCGATTTACTGTTCGTTCTTCGTTTACAGAAGGC
>JAOZSF010000258.1:2831-3954 GCA_029939815.1 bacterium | reverse complement strand
TTGCCGATTAAGGAATTACCTATCGCTTCTACAAATACTGTTGTTACAACTACCGCTGACAGCGGCGAAGGTTCTTTGCGCGAAATTTTAGCTAATGCTGCAAACAATGCTGAAATTACTTTCAACTTGCCGTCTTATCCAAGCATTATTTCTTTACAATCTACTATTCAAATTACAAACAATCCCGTTATTATCAAAGGTAGAGAAAACCCGGCGGATATTATTATTAACGGTAGCGGGTCTTATCGGGTTTTTAATATTGATAAAAATATTTCCATTTCTGGTGTTACTATTTCAAACGGACTTGTTGCAGGCAACGGCGGGGGGATTTGGGTGGACTCAGATGGTTCTTTTACTATGTCAAACTGCGTTGTTACTTCGTGTAAAGTAAATGGAGTTCAACGAATGGGAATGGGACTTTATGTCGGAGCTAAAACTGATGCTGCTATTCTTTACAGCACCTTTTGTAACAATACTGCTTCAGGAAACGGAACCGACGGCGGCGCTATATTTTTTGATTCCGCTACTTGGGGAACTCCGGAAATTAGAAAAATAGACAGTTGCTCTTTTTACGGTAACGAAACTGCTGATGACGGTGGCGCTCTTCAGATTAGAAATAGACACGAAACTACTATTATTAATTCCACTTTTTTTGATAATACTTGTGCGGACCAAGGCGGCGCGATTGCAAGCTACAGCCCGGAAGGTTCTCTTAAAATTTATAACTGTTCTATTGTCAATAATCACGGCGGAACCGGCGGCGGAATCTCTCTTTTTAATCAAGCAGGCGGAACAGCTGAAATTTACAGCTCTATCTTAAGTAATTCCGCTTCAGTCAGCGGAGCTAATCTACGCGACCCGGCTAATTTTGATGTGATTGACCATTGCTGTTTTGCTGAAGCACCGGCGGGAAATAATAATGTTGCCGCACAGCCGGAGGTTAGTTCTTCTCTTGCTGATAATGGAGGACCTACTTTAACTCTTATGCCTGCTCAAACGGGCAACTGCATAAATACCGGAACTAACATTCTTTCGCTTTCTTACGACCAGCGCGGTCCCGGCTTTACTCGTAATCATCTAAGTTCAACTGATATTGGCGCGGTAGAATTTATTCCTGAACCGG
>JAOZSF010000258.1:0-2731 GCA_029939815.1 bacterium | reverse complement strand
GATGTAAAACCTATCGGGCTTAACACTTCTGATAATTACTATGAAGCTGTAAATCTAAAAACAAGAAACGCGTTAAATTTTGAAGGAGTGCTTTACCGCCAAATTCATACCGGTGTTTTTTATACTAACGGTTTTGTAAGCGCAATATTTAAACTCGACAACTGGAAAGACCCTTGGACGAGCAACGTTTATCTCGGCGCTAAATTCAGGTTGCTGTCGGGAAATGTTCACGGCATTACCGGCACTGTTATTAACCTTTCGGAAAAACCTATCGACAGGTGGAATAACGGCAATATCACTACAAACCTTTTCTTTGAGTTTGACCGCGCGATTACTGCCGAACCTGACGGCACAAGAAATATCGCTATTATGATTGAAGACAGACGCCATCTTACTGAAGGTTTTATCGGCACAACAAATGATTGGTGGTGTAACCAATGCGAACTTGTTACTAACGATGCTCCTTCGGATTCTTTCGGCAACAGCTCATGTAAAATAAATGCCGGCGGGGTTATTCGTTCAATCGCTACAACCAGTGCTTCAAGCCGTTCAAGCGGTGAAACGTTTAGAGTTACTTTTAAAACTAAAAGTTTATCCGGCTCGCCTACTCTCACAATGGAAACTACTGCCGGAGACCAAACTGTTCCTCTTACCGCGAGTTGGACAAATCACGAATACTCGCTAATCTGCCCTGACGACGGCTTTAGTGTTTATTTCAAAAACACCGGTTCAGGCGCTCTGCTTATTGATGACATTTTAATCGAACAGTTGGACAGCAACCCTTCCGGTTTTCGTGATGACATGATTAATCTTTATAAAGACTTGAAGATCGGAACTTTACGGTTTCTTAATATGGGCGGCTGGAGTATGGAAGACCAAATCAAGCCGTGGAATGAAACTCATCATTACAGAAGCACTGTCGGCAGTAAAATAGGTCCTTATTACGGCTCGCCTCATTCGGCAAAAACAGAAGCTCAATTCGCCGACATCTTTTCCGCGGCGCAGGAAATCGGCTGCGTTCCGTGGGTTTGCGTGCCGGGAGTTATTTATCCGGAAGAAATGGACAGTTTTGTTGAATTCGTTTGCGGACCGACTAACACTACTTGGGGAAGAGTGCGCGCGGAATCTTGGAACCATCCAAAACCATATACAGAAACGCTTGATGAAATTCTGGTTGAGTTCGGAAATGAAGCATGGAATACATATATCCCTTTCCTTGCAAAAGGATATAACGGAAAAAAATATTGGGAAGAGTTGATTAGAACCGCTAAAAACAACCCCTATTACACTAATAATCTGAAATTTATCACCGCAGGGCAAAACTGGAATACTTCTATGTCGCAAGCTGTTATCGATGATGCGACTAATGCTGACATGTACGCTATTGCCCCCTATTCAATTCACGGTGTTAATAACGAGGATTTCGAAGTTTTGGACCCTACAATGAAATTCGAAACCGATGAAACCCGTGATAAACTTTTTGAATGGTTTATGGCGGTGCCTATGTATAATTCTTATGATTCAGGTATGCCGGGACAATATCAAGTATCTAAAGACACCGGCATGGAGTTCAGCTTCTATGAATTTAATTATCATTGCACTTCCGGTTCGGCTCCTAAAAAGCCGCGCAGAGATTTTACTTCTTCCATTGCTTCAGGTATTAGTATGGCTAATTATTCTCTTTCTTTACTAAAAAACGCGCACGTTCGCTATCAATCTTTCTTTACCGCTTTCGGCAGAATGAGAGATAATAATCTCTTGTGGGGAACTATTCTTAATGGCGGAAGATACGGCGATGCTCTCAAACGTTGGGAAGCGTGGTACAGACCGGTCGCTTTAGCTCATCGTGAAGCCAATAGAATTCGCAATGGCAATCTTATGGAAACTGTTCATACAGGGGATGACCCCTCATTTTCTGTCTATGGTAAGTTTGACTCTTTTGAAACTAATGAATACAAAAAGATTTACAGTTATGCTTTTCAGCAGGACAATGGAACTAATGGCATTGTTCTCTTTAACTATGACTTGAATAATACGCAGGATGTTCAAATTATTCTTCAGGAGTACGTTAAAAATAATGAAGCCGAGTGTTATCAACTTTCCGCATCGCATTATACTAACGCTAATGAATGGTGCGTTGAAGACACTAATACAGGCAGTTTTACTTTTGATGAAATTGTTCCCGCGCCTGTTTCACCAACTAATTATTTGATTTCTAATTTCAGCTCCGGTTATTCCGTTTCTATTGCCCCTTGCTCAGAATACGTTTTTAAATGGGTCAGGGATGCTGCTTATCCAAACCTCGATGTTTCTGTTTCCGCACTTACTGTTCCGGAAGGCGGAACTAATAACTTTATTTTAAAACTTACCGCGGATCCTATTAAAGGACCTATTACCGCCACAGTCGAAAGAATTTCAGGTGATACTAATCTGTTCGTTCAATCCGGCTCCCCTGCTGTTCTTAATTCCGCTAATTGGGATACCGGAATTCTTGTTACTATTGCCGCTGCGGAAGACCCGGATACTGAAAGCAGTTCTGCTACATTTCAATGTTTAGCACCCGGAATGGCTCCAAAAGAAATCGTTGCTACTGAAGTTGAAAATGATTTGGGGATTGTTCTTTCAACTAACGCTGTTTCAGTCCCGGAAGGTTCATCGGCAAATTTCCAAATTAAGCTTTCGATGGATCCGGGAAGCTCGCTTACTGTTACTTCAGAAAAAACTTCCGGCG
>JAOZSF010000257.1 GCA_029939815.1 bacterium | reverse complement strand
TACAAAATGTTCCTGTGATGAATATTTGGGGACGGCAATAAATCAAATTATAAACCAGAGAGAAACAGGCTATTATAAAGAGCATAACATAATAATGGATGTGGAAACAAAAAAAATCCTTGGTTATGCCGACTGTGCCGCATCTCCTCTGTGGGATGGAGCAAAAGTAATTGGTTTGATTATTACCGATAACCTTATAAGTAAAAAAAGCATTTCAAAAAATGATCGCGAACTTCTTGCTTTATATGCAAAATTGCTGGGACATTTATGTACGCGAATTCGTAATGAGAAAAAAAGATTCCAACTTGAACGTCAAATGCAGCACGCTCAAAAACTTGAAAGTCTCGGAGTTCTTGCCGGAGGAATTGCACATGATTTTAATAATATACTTATGGGTGTTATTGGCTATGCCGAATTGAGCTTAAAAGAACTTTCACCGTCATCGCCCGCGCGTGATAACATCAAAGAAATAAATAAATCGGCATGCCGGGCAGCTGAACTTGCCAAACAGATGCTTGCATATTCAGGAAAAGGTAAATTTTTAATTGAACATATCAATCTGAATGAGTTAATAGAGGAAATAAGTCATATCCTTGATGTTTCAATTTCAAAAAAAGCTATATTAAAGTATAATTTTGCTGATGAATTACCGGGATTTGAAGGAGATATTACACAAATAAGACAAGTTATAATGAATCTCATTACAAATGCTTCTGAGGCACTTAATGAGAAAAGCGGCGTTATTTCAATTTCAACCGGTGTCGTTGAGTATAAAAATAAAAATATTTCCGACTTGAAAGAATGTGTATCGCAAGCCGAAGTTGAAAATAAAACTTTGGATGGAATGTATGTTTATATAGAAGTCTCTGATACCGGTTGCGGTATGGATGATGACGTTAAATCAAAAATATTCGATCCTTTCTTTACAACGAAATTTACAGGAAGAGGACTGGGAATGGCAGCAATGCTCGGAATTGTACGAGGACATAATGGAATAATTGAACTAAATTCAAGACCTCAAAAAGGAACAACATTCAGAATTATGTTCCCTGCTAATTTAGAAAAAATTCAATCATTAAAAGAACATGATGATGATAAGACTTCGGAAAACGAGTGGCAGGGGAACGGAACTCTTTTGATTGCCGATGACGAAGTGACTATATGCGCAATCGGCAAATATATGCTTGAGCAGATTGGGTTTAAAGTTATTACAGCTTATGATGGCGTTGAAGCAGTTGATGTTTTTAAGGAGCACGCTGATGAAATTGTTTGTGTTATTCTTGACCTAACCATGCCCCGCTTAAGCGGAGAGGAAGTTTTTAAGGAAATAAGCACAATTAAACCGGGAATTAAAGTAATTCTATCGAGCGGGTATGACGAGCAGGATGCTATGCAGCGCTTTTCCGGCGAGGAAATTGCCGGGTTTGTTCAAAAACCGTATACGTTTGAATTGTTAAAAGAAAAATTAAAAAACATCCTATGAATATCGGGGTACATATGTCGGTTGCGGGAGGATTACATTTGGCGATAGAGCGAGCCGTAAAGTCCGGTTTTAATTGTGTCCAGATCTTTGTTCAATCTCCGAGATTGTGGAAAGCAAAATCAATTTCTGAAAAAGAAATTAATTTGTTTATAAAAAATCGTGAACAATTTAAAATAAAATATGTAGTCGTTCATGCACCGTATCTGCCAAATCTTGCTTCGCCGGATAAAATGGCGCTAAAAAAATCTATTGAAACAGTTTTGGACGATTTAAAAATCGCTGACGCAATTGAAGCGGATTATTATGTTCTTCATCCCGGAAGTCATAAAAAAACAACGGTTGATGACGGAATTGACAGATTATCATCGTCTCTTTGCAAAATTTTTCGGGAGTATAATCCTAAACTTAGGTTTTTACTCGAAACAATGCCGGGAGCGGGCTCGATCATCGGCAGCTCTTTTGAAGAACTTGCACTGATGATTAATAAGACGCGCGAACAAACACCTGAAGTTAAAATGGGTATATGTATTGATACTGCCCATATTTTTGCCGCCGGATTTGATATCAGAAAAGAAAAAGAAGTGAAAAAGCTTGTTGATAATATATCAAAAACTGTTGGGAAAAATGCTGTTAAAGTTATTCATTCTAATGATTCATTCGAGCCGCTTGGCTCTAAAAAGGATCGGCATAATCATATTGGTAAAGGAGAAATAGGAATAAAAGGTTTTGAAAATATGATGAAAACACCGCTTTTCAGAAAACTTCCCTGGATACTTGAAACACCAAAAAGCGAGGATGACAGTGACGTGAAAAACAGAAAAAAACTTGAAAAAATCTTTAGTAAAGTAAAAAATCATGGCTTATAACTTTATAATGATAAATGATGAATTATTAATGATGAACTAAGGTGAAATTCAAATTAAAGATTTGAATTTTTAATCATCAATTCGTAATTCATAATTCGTAATTCATAATTCATAATTCAATATGCCCCCTCTCGTCAGCATAATTATTCCAACTTATAATCGCTATAATTTTTTAATTGAAGCTATTGAGTCAATTAAAAATCAAACGTATAAAAATTTTGAAATAATTATTGTTGACGATGGATCAATCGACAAAACATGTCGGTTGCAATCGGATAAATCTGTGGTTTATTTAAAACAAAATAATAAAGGTCCGGCTGCGGCAAGAAATTCAGGGGTTAATATCGCTAAAGGGGAATGGCTGGCATTTCTTGATTCTGATGATCTATGGTGCAGGGAGAAATTACGGTTGCAGATGGATTTTGCAAAAGAAAATCCTGAATACGATATTTTTTATACTGATGAGTCCTGGATTAAAGACGGGAAATACGTCAATAAGAAAAAAAGTCATAAAAAATATCACGACTGGATTTATCCACAATGCTTAAAATTATGCTTTGTAGGAATTTCAACTCTTCTGATAAAAAAATATCTCTGGAAAGAATCCGCCGGAATGGATGAAAAAATGCCGGTAGCTGAAGATTATGATTTATGGCTTCGCCTCGCCGCAAAAAAGAAATTTTATTACATTGATAAAGAACTTGTTATAAGAAACGGCGGCCGCGATGACCAACTTTCAATCTCTTTCCGAGGAATGGATAAATACAGAATAATTGCGTTGCAAAAAATGATGAAGGTAAAAAATTTGAAAGAGAAATGGCGGGAAATGACTTGCAACGAACTTATAAAAAAGTGTAAAATATACATGACCGGATGTAAAAAGCATGGGAAAATAGATGAGGTGATTTTTTGTGAAAATATTCTGAACCGAAGGTTTGAATTACAAAAAAATTAATCAAAATAACAGAACTATCAAAATTCGTGAAATCCGTGTCTAAAAAGAATGACCCGCGAGCAGCAAAAGCTCCTAAAGTCTCCGGCGTTTATCTTATGAAAGACGGCGAAGGGAATGTAATGTATATTGGGAAAGCCAAAAATCTCCGTTCGCGTGTTCAATCATATTTCCGTGAAAAAGGAGATGGAAGATATTCGGTTACAATTTTGCGGGATAAAGTAAAAACCGTAGAATATTTAACAACAAAAAATGATAAAGAAGCTTTGCTCCTTGAAGATAAATTAATTAAACAGTACAAGCCGAAATATAATATTGATTTAAAAGACGATAGCAGATACTCGTCTGTTAAGCTGACTGTTCGTGAAGAATATCCGCGCTTACTGGTTGTTCATCAGAGAACCGATGACGGTTCGTTGTATTTCGGACCATTTACTTCAGCTGCAGAAACGAAAAAAATGGTCAAAAAGTTAAACGAAAAATACAAACTTCGCAGATGCAAAGGAGAGAACCCTGAAAAAGACGGTCCGTGCCTTTACGCGCAAATTGAAGGATGTTCTGCGCCGTGTACCGGTGGAATTTCTCTTGAGGAATACAGAGAGAATATAAAAAAAATCATCACTTCTCTTCGAAGAACCGAACTGATGGAAATAAAGTAGCATAAG
>JAOZSF010000256.1 GCA_029939815.1 bacterium | reverse complement strand
TGGCCACAGTGGTGGCTTTATTAATGGCCACAGTGGCGGTTTTATTATCACCCGCAGTGACAGTTTTATTATCGACATTTTTTCCACGAGCAGCTTTGCTCTCGGGACAAGTTATTGATAGAGTTTTAACAGCATCAGAAAAAGCGGTTTCATCCTGAAAGCATCTGTATCTATGTTGTGCAGCTTTAATGAGCAAGAACTGTTCCAGATATTTCCCTTTTAAATCTTTTTCGGAAGAAGAATCGATAGGGAGTAAATCTTTATAAGGCATTTTATAGAAATTCGCGACAATTTTTATCAGGGAATTTTTGGTGTCTTCAACACAAGAGGCAAAATGCTTTTTAAATTTTTTAGGAATGGTAAGAGCGCTGATATAAACGACTTCTACACTGTTCTTTTTCAGTGATTTAAGAGCATTAATCATCAATTTGGAGTTTTTATTTAAACCGATACCGAGGATGATTATTTTATTGTAAGGACATTTTTTTTGATTTGAAAGGTTAGCGAGGTGGATAGGCAGTTTACGTTGACTAATTCCTAAAACATCAGCGGAACTGAATTTTCTTAAAGCGACAGCTGCTGCCGTTGCGTAACCCACATAGCCCCAACCGGTAAGTATTTGAATTTTATTCATTTATATTCTGAGTGAAGAATTATGCGATAATGGTTAAAAAATGACCAATTAAGTGGATAAATTCTATCAAAAAGAATTGAAGAAAGCAATGAGGGAAATGAATTACAAATTACGAATTACGAGTTACAAATTATGATAAAATTATTTGTTATTGATTAACAATAAACTTTTCATTATAATAAATACTGAATGTAATGTAAAAAATAAACAATGAATAATGAACATAAAAGGAAAGATTATGGAAGATTATAAAGTAGCCGATATCGCTTTGGCTGAATTCGGACGCAAGGAAATAGAAATCGCTGAACAGGAAATGCCGGGGCTTATCTCAACAAGAAAAAAGTACGGTCCGCAAAAACCTCTTAAGGGAATTAAAATTATGGGCAGTCTGCACATGACTATCCAAACAGCTGTGCTGATTGAAACTCTCGTTGAACTCGGTGCGGATGTCAGATGGTGTTCATGCAACATTTTTTCCACACAGGATCATGCTGCAGCGGCAATCGCGAAGATTGGTGTTCCCGTTTTTGCCTGGAAAGGAGAAACTTTAGAAGAATACTGGGACTGCACTTTGAAAGCATTAACCTGGCCCGATGGATCAGGTCCAAACCAAATTGTTGACGACGGCGGCGATGCGACACTTCTAATTCACAAAGGTTGCGCGGCAGAAGATGATGCGTCAATTCTTGATATTCCTACCGATAACGCGGAACTTCAGGTTATTAACAATGTTTTGAAAAAAGTTCTTGCTGAAAATCCGGGACATTGGCACAAAGTTGCAAAGGAAATCACCGGCGTTAGCGAAGAAACAACAACAGGAGTTCACCGCCTAATCCAAATGGAAGAAAACGGCGAGCTGCTTTTTCAGGCGATTAATGTAAACGATTCCGTAACAAAATCAAAATTTGATAATGTTTACGGATGCCGCCATTCACTTGTTGACGGAATAAAACGCGCACTTGATGTTTTACTCAGCGGAAAAGTTGCAATGGTTTGCGGATTCGGTGATGTAGGCAAAGGTTCTGCGGAATCATTACGGAATGAAAAAGCGCAGGTATGGGTAAGTGAGATTGACCCTATTTGCGCACTGCAGGCATGTATGTCAGGTTATAAAGTGTGTCCGGTTGAGGAAGCACTTCCTTACGCTGATGTTTATGTTACAACAACCGGAAATAAGGATATTATTACCGCGGAACACATGTCAAAAATGAAAGATCAGGCGATAGTCTGTAACATCGGACATTTTGATAATGAAATTCAGGTTGCTAAACTCGAGGCGTGGCCCGGAATTGTTAAAACTGTGATTAAAGGGTCCGAATGTCCGGTAACACGTTACACTTTCCCTGACGGTCACAGCATTTATCTTCTCGCAGAAGGCAGATTAATAAATCTCGGTTGTGCGACAGGTCATCCGAGTTTTGTGATGAGTAACAGCTTCACTAATCAGACACTTGCGCAGATTGACATCGCGAAAAATCCGGAAAGAGAAATCGGTGTTTATCGTCTTGACAAAAAATTGGATGAAGAAGTGGCAAGATTGCACCTTGATAAACTTGGCGCGAAATTAACTGTTATGTCTCAGGAGCAGGCAGATTATATCGGAGTACCGCTTGAAGGACCGTACAAGCCGGATCATTACAGATATTAAGAAAAATTAGGCGAAATGGTAAAAAATTCGGTGTTCAAGCAAATAATCCGTTACGGGCTGTTGTAGGTGTTGAATCAACTCCCGGTGCAACTTTAACTGAAACAAAAAGTTTCTGCTCCGTTTCTCCTGATAATGTTATCATATCTGCTTTAAAAAAAAGAGATGATGATAGTGTTACTCCTGAAGGCGGACCTGATGAAAATATTATTGTTCGTATGTATGATATTGAAGGAGTAACAACTCAAGCACAGCTGAATTTTTTTTGACGCAATGCAAGTAAATAAAACTGATATTATTGAAGAATATCTCGTTCCGGAACAAATAACAGAATGGCCGGTTCTTACAAATTCAGGGCAGTCTGTATCAATGGAAATAGGACATCATTCTATAGAAACTATCGCACTTACCGAAGTCCCGGAACCAATATTTTTGTTTAGCGGACTACTTCTTAGTTTTGCGTTCTTACGCAAAAAATAAATCAACCAAAGTAAGTCGGATTTCCGAATCCGACTAATTATAGATACGTTTGGAAGCGTGTTTTACTTGGAGCCTTGCCTGTGCAAGAATAAGGTATTAAGTTAATAAATTAGATTTAAGAAGAATTTAATTGTTTTGTTAATTTTAATCAACATTTCTTGTTCCGGCAGTGGCCGGATAAATTTTATTGAATATTGAAATCGATTCCTCTCCCGCAAATCCCTCCCTCGTCAAAACTTTTCCTGTACAATATTTAGATAAAGTATTTGAAAATAAAAAGAATTTATGTTACAATTATTCAATTCGTAACACAAAATAAAAATTAAGGAGAAGATTATGCCTGATTTGGTCAGATTCAGCGTTTCTTTGGAAGAAACGCTCTTAGAAAAATTCGATAAAGAAATAAAAAAAGATAACTACCCAACACGATCTAAAGCTATTATAGATTTGATTAGAGAACATCTCGTGAAAAAAGAATGGGCAAAAGGAAAAAATGTGGTTGGTACAATTACACTCGTCTATGACCATCATAAACGAGAGTTGGCAGGTAAAGTTATGGATATTCAACATGATTTCCATAGTATAATCGTGTCATCACAGCATGTCCATCTTGATCATGATAATTGTTTGGAAGTTGTTATTGTAAAAGGAAAAACGGAAAAGATAGAAAAACTTTCCAGTAGATTAAAGACGACCAAGGGCATTAAATACGCAACATTGAATATGGCAAGCACCGGTAAAGAGATATAATTTTTTTACCGATTGTGTAATACAAAAATAAAAAATGTAATATAATAAAGTGATTAAATCATACTTTAAACTTTTAACCATAAGCTGGAAACTTATAATACGATTATGCATATACCGGACGGATTTTTAGACACAAAAACATGGGTTGCTTTAACTGCAATCTCAGGAACAGCAATAGCTGTATCATTAAAACAAACAGGTAAAACACTTGGAGAAAAACAGGTGCCTGTTATGGGAATCACAGCGGCATTTATTTTTGCCGCGCAGATGATTAATTTTCCTGTCGCAGGAGGAACTTCCGGACATTTCATGGGCGGAGTTCTTGCCGCTATTTTATTAGGACCGTTTACGGCATTATTGGTAATGGCAACGGTTTTAATTATTCAATGCTTAATTTTTCAGGATGGAGGGGTGACAGCCCTCGGCGCAAATATTTTTAATATGGGAATTATTGGCGCTTTCGGCGGC
>JAOZSF010000255.1 GCA_029939815.1 bacterium | reverse complement strand
TCAGCCGCCGGCCGTGCACGGTTGAAGATATTGCATCCGGTTTAGGAATAAAACCGGCCGACGCGCGACAATTTGTAATCCATCTTTTGGAAGAAGGGAAGATAAATAAATCTGAACGTGAAGGAAAAGTTTTTTACTTAAAATAATGTTTAATAAACTCAAAAATGTTTTTTCAGAATTGCCGTTTGGTGCTGCGCCAACACTTATTCTTATTGTTCTCATTCTTTCCGGCGGATACCTTTTAATTCATCCCGTTAAGAAAAATAATGCGGATATTCAGTTCATAACTTTCGCTAAAAGTCATAAACCGGGCTACGTTAAAGCCATCTCAGTTTTTGAAAGTAATAGTCCGGATGTAAAAGTTGATTTGCAGCTCGTTGACGCAACTGCCGTTTCCCGACGGCTTGAAGCAGCTTTCTGGACTGACCTTGAGGTCCCCGATGTGGTGGAAACATTAGTTGATGACCTCGGTGTTTTTTTTCGCGGTCCCGTTGGAGATATCGGTTTTTGGGACATTACCGATAAATTAAAAGAAACAGGGCTGTACGATAGAATTGTAAAGTCACGACTCGATGTCTGTACGTCCCGCGGAAAAGTTTTCGGTATTCCACATGATGTTCATCCTGTTATGATAGCTTATCGCCGTGATATTTTTGAGAAAGAGGGGATTAGCACTAACGATATTAAAACTTGGGATGATTTTATTAGAATCGGAAAGAAGATAACTAAAGACATTGACGGGGACGGTAATATCGACAGATATATGATGGAATTTTGGTATAATGACCCCACGCATTTTGAAATTCTTTTTCTTCAGCGCGGCGGAGATTATTTTGACGCAGAAGGAAATTTAACTATGAATTCAAAACTTGCTCGCGAAATTATTAAATTTTACATTCCGCTCGTCGCGGGGAAAAATAAAATAGGTAACGATATGGGTTGGGGAAAAGTCCTCACTCAAAGCCTGGAAAATGATTACTTCGTTTGTTTCTTTTGCCCGGACTGGAGAACCAAAGTTATCGAACAGGATGTTCCGTCTATGAAAGGAAAACTCGCTCTTATGCCTATGCCGGAATGGAAACCGGGCGGCAGGAGAACAAGTGTTTATGGCGGAACGATGCTTGGTATTACAAAAAAATGTAAAGATAAAGAGCTTGCCTGGAAATTCGCGGTTCAGTTGTATTTCAGTAAAAAAGATCTAGGGAAAAGATTTCATGATATGAATATTATTCCGCCAATCCCGGACGCGTGGTCCCAACCCGAATTTGCTGAAAAAAGACCGTTCTGGTCGAATCAGCCGATAGGAACTCTTTATACTTCACTTGCGAATGATGTTCCCCCTGTCCATTCGAATCCATACAGAAGATTCGCGAAAGGGAAGATGAGCGAGGTATTAATTGCATGTGTTGATTATTATAAAAAGAACGGCGAAACAGGATTTGAAGATTTTATTAAAAAAACTCTTGATGAAAAAACGGATGAAGTTAAGCTGCAAATGACACGAAATCCATATCAATAGCAGAACGATTTATGGCAGAACTATGATCATGCGATAATACGCATGTTATTTCATTGTAGGGGGAGTACGATTAAAAACTCAACAAATAATTAATATGGAATAAATCCGGAAAATAAATTCGCGTAAGCGCCCCGCGTATGCTTGGGGGGAGATTTTTTGGGGATGGCGAAGCGAATTTCAATTTCCTCCGAGCGACAAACGCTTAACAAAAACCGTCGCGACAAGCGGCAAAAATTAAACTAAATTGACAGAATCATTTACGACAGAATCATTTATGACAAAATCATTAAATAAATTGTAATTCGCGAAGCGAATTTCAATTTCCTCCGAGCGACAAACGCTTAACAAAAACCGTCGCGACAAGCGACAAGCGACAAATAATAATGAGCGGTAACATTAAAAACAGAATCTGGAATTTTCAGGAAAAATATACACCTTATATTTTTCTGCTTCCGTTTATATTTGTTTTTTGTACTTTTATGGCGTACCCGCTTATAAAAAGTATTTATTTGTCGTTCACATGCACCAATGGTCCTAAATCAATAGTTTGGATTGGACTCGATAACTTTATATTTCTGCTAAAAGATAATAATTTTTGGACGGCGGTTAGAAACACCTTTGTTTTCGCCGCGTTTTCTGTTTTTCTGCAACTCCCTTGCAGTTTGGGATTAGCAATTCTTGTAAATAAAAAATGGCTGAAAGGTAAAAATCTCTTCCGATTCGCTTTCTTCGCGCCTTATCTCTGCGGTACTGTTTTTGTCGCCGTCCTGTTCAGTGTGCTGCTTGTACCGCGGTTCGGTCTCGTAAATCGTGCGCTTTACTTTTTGACCGGTTATGGTCTTGATTTGAAATGGTTGGGGGAGGCAAGTATGGTGATGCCGACCTTAGTTTTAATTACCCTGTGGCTTTTTACCGGTTTTAATATGATTTATTTTATTGCCGCGCTGCAAAGTGTTGATAAAGGACTTTATGAAGCCGCGGAAATTGACGGTGCGAGTTCTTTCCAGAAATTTCTTCATGTTACTTTGCCGGGAATCAAGCCCGTTGCGGTGTTTGTTGTGATTATGAGCACAATCGGTTCACTTCAACTTTTCGAACTGCCGTATGTTCTGCTTGGCGGGCCCGGACCGAACCAAGCCGGACTTACGATTGTGATGTATCTCTATCAAACAGGTTTTGAAACCGGAAATCTCGGCTACGCGTCCGCGATCGGCTGGGTGCTTGTAATAATTATTATGTCTGTGAGTTTATTTCAACTTTGGCTTGGGAGGAGTAAGAAATGAATCGAGAAACAAAACTTACATTCCCAAGAATTATTGTTATGACGGTTATCGCTGTGCTTGCATTAATGATGCTTGTGCCGTTATTCTGGTTATTTTGCGCGGCATTTAAGGACAAGGATATTTTCAGTGTGGCTTTTTGGTCGCCGAACGCTTCGCTCATTAATTTCAGAAAATTAATGAAACTTGATCCGCCGTTCTATCGTTATTTAATCAACAGTTTTTTTCTTGCGTCGGCAACAACAATAATCCAACTTTTCTTTTCCTCGCTTGGAGGATTTGCACTCGCCAAATATAAATTTAAAGGGCAGTCGATTATTATGATCGTTATGCTTACAACAATGATGATCCCCGGACAGGTTTTGCTCGCACCGCTTTTCGAAATGATATCAAAACTAGGGTTGACAGACACATATCTCGGAATAATTGTTCCCGGCTCTGTAAGCGTATTCGGTATCTTCCTTTTTCGCCAAAGCATTATGCAGATTCCCGATGAACTTATGCAGGTTGCCCGGATTGACGGATGCAGTGAGTTCAGGATTTTCTGGGAAATTATTCTTCCGCTTTCGCGGCCTATGATTGGAGCATTTTGTCTGATTTCATATATGGGAAGTTGGAACAGTTTTATCTGGCCGCAAATTATTTTGCATAACGAGCAGAGGTTTCCGCTTACAGTTGCTCTCGCGCAAATGAAAGGTGTTTATTTTAATGAGTACGGAATGATGATGGCAGGAACGCTTATCTCGATTGTTCCGGTTGTGATCTTATTTTTTATGCTGCAAAAAGAATTCGTTAGCGGGCTAACTTCCGGCGCGGTAAAAGGATGAACAATATCCAATATCGAACACGGAACGCCCAATTATGAAGTAAATCCAATCAATGAAAGAACCCCAGCATACGCAGGGCGTTTACGCGAGAACCAAGAACCACCCCGCCCTAAAGGGCACCCCTCCTAAAACAGGAGGGGAGTCAAAGAACTACCCCAGTATGCGCGGGACACGTACGCGAAGTCTAAAGGAATAAACGTGGAATAAATTTCTTACTATTCCCCCTTTTTTAAAGGGGGTTAGGGGGATTTTCCTTAAACTTTAAACCTTAAACCTATTAACGAAAACCAAGCACAAAGCACAAAGCACAAAGCACAAAGCACAAAGCACAAAGCACAAAGCACAAATAACTAATAACTAATAACTATCCCCATGAACTTTGCATA
>JAOZSF010000254.1 GCA_029939815.1 bacterium | reverse complement strand
TAACTAATAACAATTATGAACGTTTTAATTATCGGTGGGGGTGGTCGTGAACACGCAATTGCTTATAAGGTTAAGCAATCAATCCGTGTGAAGAGAATTTTCTGTACTCCCGGCAATGCGGGAATATTTAAAATATGTGAACCCGTGCCCGTCCGGGCAGATGATTATTCCGGTCTCGCTAAATTCGCAGCTGAAAATAATATTGGTCTGACAATTGTTGGTCCTGAAGTACCGCTTTGCGCGGGAATTGTTAATGAATTCCATAACAGAAATTTACAAATCTTCGGTCCGGACAAAAAAGGAGCTCAACTTGAAGGTTCAAAAGTATTCGCAAAACAGTTTATGGAAAAATACGGAATTCCAACGGCGGATTTTGAATGCTTTACCGATCAGGAAAAAGCTCTGGCTTATATCGATAGAAAAGGTGCTCCGCTTGTCGTAAAAGCCGATGGCCTTGCTGCAGGTAAAGGAGTGATCGTTTGTAAAACAAATGAAGAAGCTAAAAAAGCCGTTAAACTTATTATGGAAGATAAAGCTTTTGGCGAAGCCGGAAAACAACTTCTTATTGAAGATATGCTTTATGGCGAAGAAGCATCAATACTTGCTCTTACTGATGGGAAAACAATTGTAGCGCTTGAACCTTCGCAAGATCACAAAGCCGTTTATGATGATGACCAGGGACCCAATACAGGCGGAATGGGCGCTTATTCTCCCGCACCGGTCGTTACTCCGGGAATTATGGAAAAAGTGAATAGAAAAGTCCTGCAGCCGGCTCTTGAAGGACTGAAAAACGAAAGAATGGATTTTCATGGCGTGCTTTACGCCGGCCTGATGATACAAGACGGCAAAATCAATGTTCTGGAATTTAATGTTCGCTTTGGTGACCCGGAAACTCAGGCCGTTTTATCACGGCTTAAAACAGATTTTGTGGATTTGTGCCTTGCTACAGCTAAGGGAACATTAAACTCTATCGAATTAAAGTGGGACGCCAGACCCGCAGTTTGCGTTGTCACGGCATCAGGAGGATATCCCGGAAAATATCATAAACATCTGCCAATCTCAGGAATTGAAAACGCTGAAGAAAATAAAGATGTTTTTGTTTTCCATTCCGGAACTGATCTGCGGCATGGGGAAGTAGTAACTAACGGCGGACGCGTTCTTGGTGTTACAGCTTTAGGAAATGATTTGTCCGATGCGATAGAAAAAGTATATGAAGCGGTAGAAAAAATTCATTTTGACCAGATGCATTTTCGTTGGGATATTGGAGCTAAAGCACTTAAATGAAAAGAGTAATATTCTATATTTCTTTGTTTCTTGTTATCGCACTGTTCATTGTTTTTACGGTTAGAAAGAAAACCGCCAACTCTTTTTATAAATTAAGCGGCGAATTTTTCCAAAATAATAATCAACCGGTAAAAGCACTGCAGTGGTATGAACGTGTTCGGAATGACAATCGTAATATTGATTTACTTTTAAATATGGCGGATTGTTATTCACAACTTAATGATTATACAAATCTTGTAAAAGTATATCGGAATATTTGTTCCACAACGGACAACGAAAATTTTCTCGAAACATTGGTTTGGCTTGAAAAAGAAACAGGAGACTTTAATTCCGGAATTGAAGATACCAGAAAATTGATTTCGATAAATCCAAATTCATGGCGTTATAAGCAATTGCTTGTTATAATGATGATCGATGCTGATCTGACAAATCAGTTGAAAAAAACGGTGACAGATTTCGAAAACAATATGTCCAAAACGGCTTCAAATAATTTTCAAATAGCTCAACTGTGGAGGCAAATTAATGATGTGTCAAATGCTATCCGAAAACTGGAAATATGTGTTAAGCAGAATCCATCGAATGATGAATGGAGACTCTCTCTCGCCGACGCGCAAGTTGAAAATAAACAACTGTCACGCGCGCTAACGAATCTTTTAATGGTTGTTGACAATTATCAGGATGATGATGAACTGCTTGGAACAATTGGCTTTCTTTATAACTCGCTCGAAAATGATGACAAAGCAATTGAATATTACAGACGATCGATCCGTCTTAATCAACAGAATTATCTTGCTTTAAATAATCTTGCTTACATTTTACTTCTGCAAAATGAGAATATCGATGAAGCGTATGAACTTGCTCAGAGTGCAGTTCAAATCAAACAGAAAAGTTTTACGGTCGATACTCTCGCTTACGCGTATTATAAACTCGGAGAATATAAAACAGCACTTAGGTACTTAAAAAAAGCCGGAAAATTATTGAAACAGGAAGGCGGAAATACAGATTCGGAAATGGAATACCATGTTGGTATCGTTCATGCCGGATTAGGAGAGTTTGACAAGGCGGCGATAAAGATCAATTCAGCGCTGTTAAAGGACCGTAAATTAGAAGAATTACTTAAAAAGGAACCTTTTTATCCTGAAATAAAATCACGAATAACAATTAAATAAAAATTCAAAATGGCAAAACGTTTTACAAAAACAACTCTAAACGCTAATGTTGATAAATTAATGAAAAAAATTGGCGAAACAGCTTTGACTTTTGATGATGTCACTCTGATAACTCAATATGCTGATTTCCTCCCTTCAGAAACTTCGCTTGAAACGTCCTTTACAAGAAATGTTAATCTAAATATACCGTTCGCAAGTGCGGCTATGGATACCGTTACAGAAGCTAAAATGGCTATCGCAATGGCTATGCTCGGCGGAATCGGAGTTATTCACCGAGGATTGACACCCGAAACTCAAGCTGCTCATGTAGCAAAAGTAAAGCATTATCTGAATGGATTGATTAGCGATCCGATAGTTTTTAACGAAAATCAAACTGTTGATGATATGTTAAAAATGCGTGCAGAAAAAAGTTATACTTTTATGGGATTTCCAATCGTTGATAATAACGGAAAACTTACAGGAATAATTACCTCCCGCGATATCAAATTTTTGAAAAAAACAAACGTAAAATTAAAAAATGTAATGACTAAAAATGTCGTTACCGCCCCAACTACAACTTCGCTTAATCAGGCCTTCTCTATCATGACGGATGAAAAAGTCGGAAAATTACCGATTGTTAAACGGGGCAAACTTACAGGTCTTTACAGTTATACAGATGTTCGCAATATTATTCAGGGAATCGACCCTTTGATTAACAGAGATGAAAATCATAAGTTGAGGGCTGCTGCGGCAATAGGTCCGCGTGACCACGAAAGAGTCGAAATGCTTGTGGATAAACATGTCGATGTTCTGGTTATTGATACCGCTCACGGTCATTCTAAGGGCGTAATCGATATGGTTAAATGGGTGAAAAAACATTTCCCGAATGTCGATGTCGTCGCGGGAAATATCGCGACAGGTGACGGTGCAAAAGACCTTATGAAAGCAGGAGCTGATGCTGTAAAAGTTGGTGTCGGCCCCGGCTCAATTTGTACTACAAGAGTGATTACAGGTGTGGGAATTCCGCAAATCTCCGCTGTTTATGATGCAGTTAAAGCTGTTAAAAATGAAATCCCTATAATTTCCGATGGCGGAATTCGTCACTCAGGTGATGTGCCGAAAGCACTTGTCGCAGGCGCAAGCTCAGTTATGATGGGCTCTGCTCTTGCAGGAACAGATGAAAGTCCGGGAGAAAAAATTATTCATCAGGGAAGACAATTCGTCGTGTATCGCGGCATGGGAAGCCTTGGCGCAATGCTCTCGTCCGAAAGTTCAAGAGAAAGATATTCTCAACACGATGTTAAACAAACCGACAAACTTGTTCCGGAAGGTATTGAAGGTCTTGTGCCTTATGCAGGCAATATTGACGGTGTTGTACAGCAATTTATCGGTGGACTTCGCTCCTCAATGGGCTATAACGGCGCTAAAACAATTGCCGAGCTCAGAAAAAACGGAAAATTCAGACGCATTACCGCTGCCGGCGTTACAGAAGCACATCCGCATGATGTGCGAATTTCCAAAGAAGCGCCTAATTACAGAACGAAAACAATGCCTTAAAATAGTTAATGGTTATCAGTTAATTGTTAAT
>JAOZSF010000253.1 GCA_029939815.1 bacterium | reverse complement strand
GTTTTGTTCCCATCGCTATCGCCCCAGGCGATTAACGAACCATCTGGACGGATTGCGACAGCGTGTAACCCTCCTGCAGAGACATCGCGATAACCTTTTCCTTTTGGGATTTTATCCAGTTGACCGCAAAGATTATCGCCCCAGCCAACTATTTTACCATCGCTTGTCAGGCCAAGAGTGAAGTTGAGTCTTGAGGAAACTTTTATAAGATTAGAAATATTTTCTGGACAATTTGTCTGACCAAAACTGTTGTCGCCCCAACCGATCGGAATACCATTGCGAATTGCGATCGAATGGTTAGCACCGGCAGCGATGGCGGTATATCCTTTACCGGCCGGACAATTTGTCTGACCGAATCTGTTATTTCCCCATGCTATGAGTTCTCCGTCTTCAGTAATAGCAACAGAATGATTTCCGCCACAGGCAACATCGGCAAGTAAAATATCAGGGCAATCAATTTGATGTAAAGAATTATTGCCTGAACCAACAGCATAGCCGATTTGTTCAGTTGCGGAGCATATAGTAGCGAAAGAAAAAAAGGAAGAAAGAATTAGAATAGAGAATTTCATAATTAAATAATTGATAATAGAATTAATGGATTTTTTTCCATGCTAAAACACGATATGTATAAAAACTGTCAAATCCCGGCGGACTTCTCGATTTTAAATTACTGTCATATAAAAACCGCCGGTATGACGGCCAATAATAATGCCACGGGTCGAGACTGGAATCATATTTGCTTTGATAAATATAAGGCTGCCATTCGAATTTTGATTTCCATAAACACGTCTGATTGCCGTTAATCTCAAAAGTTCTGTACTTCCAGTATTCAAGATATCTGATGAGATTATTCGCTGCGCCGGAAAAACGATATTCATCGACATCCGTTGATGTTTCGGCGCTGCCGGTCATCACTGCTGTATTAATTTTTGTGCTGCAGGCATAGTTGCAGTAAGAATGTGGGTTAGGGTATCGGTAAGGATTAATAATATTCGCGGGCCATACCTGATTGTCCTCGTCCCTCCAGTAATCTGATAAAATAGTCATGGCGTCACTAAGCAGCGCTGAAGGATGATTCGTTGTGTAAGAGCTGCCTATTTTAGTGTTATAATCACCTTTGACATACAATGAATTCGGTGTGGCTAACGTAAATCCATAGGGGAGAGGATATAGTTCTTCCGCGTTCGATATGCGGATAGCATGTCCGGTTTTATTTGTCTGCTCAATATATATAATTCCTGCACGGTCTGAATTAGGATCTTTAAAGGAGAGGGAAGGCTGGTTAGAAACCCAGCCGTTAAATAAACCAATATTAATATCAATTGGATAAACCATGCCGTTTGCGGTGTCATTTGTCCAATAGTCCATATTACGTCTATTGTAAAATTGATTTGTTGCTATTGCCCAGTTTACATTTGTAATATTATCAATATATGTTCGTGCTGTAAATTCAGCGTTGGTAAGTTCGCCGGTTTGCTCATATATATCTCCTTCCGGTGTGATAACCAATCCGGCTTTGTTTTCAAACCGCTGCTTGGTGATTTCATAAGGTTCGTTTGTCATAGGGTCATGATCAATTAAGACTCGTGTGTTTTCCAATGAATCTGTAAATGGCAGCTGGATAGTTCCAACGCCGTGTTCTTTTGTTTTAACTGTGTCGCCCCATCTTTCGGTAGCTTTTAATTTCCATTCAGGGTCACGACTGTCTAAGAAACTATATTTAGAACTATTTGTTTTCATATTAACATAATTTCCATCCTTATCTTTAAAATATATGCTGCCGGTGCCTTTGTGACGGTATACATCACCACCGAATCCGCCGTGGTAAATTTCATCTGCACAGGTTACTTTATCAAGAAATTTTAAAGTTCCGTATGGGGCGAGGTACATACTTTTATTACTGTGTACTCGCCCGATTCTTGTTTCAGTTGAACCCGGAGCCAGTTCGAGTTCTATATCCTGATAATACATGCCAAATTGAAAAATCGAAACAGACAGGTCGCCAAGAAAACATGAAATTTCAGCATAATTCCCTTCTAAACCGTTGTTTGCCAGATTTGTAACCTGGCAGCGTATATCATACATTTTTTCTAATAAAAATATATCTTCAATATTTCTTGTGAAAATACCATTTGTCATCGTTTCAGCAATTGTAAATTTTGTTATTTGAAATTCATTGCCCGGAATAAATGAACTTGCTATTGTCATGAAATCATTTGAGATTTGATTCAAGTTGAGAACAGATTTTGAAGAATCAAATATTATTCGGTTTAATGCATATTTTATCGCGGAATCAGCAACATAAAACGCACGGGAATTTTCTGTTTTCCTTACAGCGTATTTATAACCTTTACGACTCCAACTTACCATTGCAACTGCACTGGCAAGAACCATACTCATGATGATTACTATGGTAACTAAGAGAGCGCCTCCCTTTTCGAAATTTATTTTCATTTTAATTCCTCGGTGTAAACCAGGTTGTTGAACTGAATAAAGTTATATTTGTGTCATCATTGTCTCTTATTTCGAAATTTAAACAAATACTTCCGCTACTCTTTAAAAAAGATGTGTCATTTCTTATATCTTTCGCAATACGAATATTTGAATTTGTGCTGAATGAAGCCTGAGAAAAATTAGGAACACAGTACATATTGTTGTCGGTATAGTAGAAAGCTGATGTAGTTCCATACGGATTATAAACAACAAGGAAATTACCATTTGGAGAACTTGACCACGTGTTCGGTGGAGTGAAATTATATACATCAAAACTCGTTGACTCACGTACCGAGTTTCCAATTTGATTCATTGTAATGATTGCTTCCTGCTGAGCCCTGAGATGCCTGCCGCTTCTTCTCATTAAAACTATTCCGTTGGTATATGTTGAAACAACAGCGAAGATAGTGAGTGTTGAAATAAATATTGCTACCATCATTTCAACTAATGTAAATCCATTTCGAGACATTTTTATTCCGGCTTTATAGAATAATACCGGGTGTGACGTTGAATCCCACCGTCTTTCCAGGTATGATCTATTGTTATATTTTTATGAATGGTTGGCGAAGAAACTTCTACGATTGTTGTTGTTATAGCGTAAACTAATTCACCATTGTCGGTTACATACTCTATAGGAAAATAATTCGTTGTAACCATATTATAGGGATACTGCTCAAGTAATTCAAGCGTTTTTATTACACGCATATTTCCCTGAGTTTCATAGGTCGCCCGCTGAGCTGATCCGGCGATGAAAGTAAGGCAGGCAAATAATCCCGCAATCATAATCGCAAGTACGAGCAATGAAATGATAGCTTCCACTAACGTGAACCCGTCAGGAATATGGTCCGTGTTTTTTTGTAAATGTCTCTTTTTCATTTTAATCGGTTGAACATATGTGGTTCGATATGCCGTCGGGACATACCGGCGCTGTTCCAAAAGTAAATGTTGTTTGATAAGCGGTTTTATTAACAGGACATACATAATTTTCCTGTGAACTAAGGTATCCGCCTGATATTAAGTTGCTCATTTGAACGCTGGTTCCGTAAGATATATTATTATCAGTAGAGTAGACGTTTACAGCATGATTAAGCATTAACAGGTTTCTCGAGCATTCTTTTGCACGGTTGGTTGATATAATAGTTCTTAAATTCCAGAAAGCAACTCCTGCAAATATGGATAAAATGGCAATAACAATTGACAATTCCAGTAGTGAAAATCCTCTGTATTTTTTTTTTCTTTTTACCATAGTGGTTCTTTTTACCGGTACGTTTTTTGAATAAACTGCATAAAATTACACTAAATTATAAGGCAAGATTTATGCCTTATGGTCTACCCGGCACCCTAAATGAATCAGCGCAGTAAATCTTGCAGGGTGATCTTTAGTTTAACAGCATAAATGTTGATGAACAGGTCGTTTTATTCACTTCCTTTTAATATTATATTTGATTTAACAAAACTTTAGTATATATGCGAGTTAACTATATTCATTGCATTTTTGCAACGGAAATTCATTTTTGCAATATTAAATGAT
>JAOZSF010000252.1 GCA_029939815.1 bacterium | reverse complement strand
TTATAAGGCAATTCAACTTCCAACGCGGCATTTTCAGTCTTGAAATTAACAACATTATCATCACCTTCATATAAATTTACTGCGGTGGCAATGCCGTGCGTTTCATTACAAAAGACATATTTCCCGGGAAGATTATTAATAGCGAGAGTTCCGTCAGGAATATCTTCATAAACATCTTCACCATTAAAGCACCATCTAACATAATCTTTTTTCATAATTTTTCCGTCAAGAAAAAAAGTGACTTTCATTTTTGATGATTCGATAAGTTTAACATGGATCTTTTTTGTATCAGGTGAAACGAAAAAACCTTCCACGCGATATTTTTTCTCGTTATACAAAACACGCCAATGTTTATATTCTCCAAATCGTAAATTTTTCTTGATCGTCCCTTTATCATCTGTTATTTTACCGATATTTTCGACTAATGCGTCTGCGGCATAACCACCTGACGGGAGAATAAAAGTTATTTCTACAACCGCGGCATTTGTATTAAAAATAACAATGTCAGACACTTCAGTAATTCCATTTGGTGAGGGATGAATTATTCCCGATTTAGCTGAACTGTAAAAAGCATGGGCTCGAATTCTCACCGGTTCAATAGGTAAATCGATAAAAATATATTTCCCTTCTGAATCTGTTCGCACATTTAATTCATCGCTATCTTTCTGCAGCAGATAAACATGAGCCCGGATTGGTTTCCCATTTTGATCGGTCACTCTGCCTGTAATTGTCGCCGGTTTCCCTGAAAGAATAATTTCGCCGAGATTACACGCTTTATTTTTTATAAAATCAAAATAAACTTTTTGGGGAGCATAACCCGCCGAAGCAATATAAATAAAATTAGTACCTAATCTACTGCCGGAAGACATATTAATTGAAAATTTACCTTCATTATTATGAAAAGCCACTGTTTTCCAATTGCATATGCTAATTGTAAAATTCGTTGCCGGATTATCGGAATAATCCAAACTCACATTCCCGAATATTTTCGGTAGTGGTGATAAATATATTTCTGCATCTTGTGTTCCGAAAAGCAGATTTGTTTCAGCTTCATAATTCCGACTTTTATCGCTGGCTCTTACTTCAATAATATCGTTTGATTTAGCCGTTAAACCGGCAATTTCAAAATAACCGAGGTAGTCTGTATGAGCATTTTGGTACGAATCATTGCCGGCAACATTTGCCGATATCCAAGCATCAATTGCGGGTGAATCATCAGGATAATAAACGAACCCGCTAATCTGGCTTTTTGACGACAAAACCATTGTAATAAAATTTGTTTCTCCGGAAACAAGAAGAACGCCGTTTGTCGCAGCGATTTTTTCATCATCGGTTATTGCCGTTAATGATAATTTTGTGTCATACTGATTTAAACCCGTTTTTACGTTATACCAATCGTTGGATAAAAGAGCGACTTTTCTAACAAGCAATTCTGAACACCATTCATCTTCGGTAATAATTTCAAGTTTGTATTTCAGCACGGGAACATTATTTTCACTACAAACTTTCAGAAAAACTTTACCTTTCGGGAATACAGTTAATTCGGTATAAGCAAATTCCCGGTCATTAACTTTTGTCGTTTTAGTTTCTCCATGAAGCGAATACGGCAAGAAATATTCATCAGATATTATATCTAAATTGTAAGTAGCAGGCGAAGCTACATTCGATATAATAAATTCTCCATTTAAGCTTGTTGGTTTGTCAGCTATATATTCGCTGAAGACAAAAATCGAATCATCTATTTTTCTTGAAAAACTGTTTTTATTTTTAAAATATAATTTATTGTCATATTGAGAAAATGCTCTGACAATTATATTTGAGACGGTTTTTCCCTTGACTGTTTTTACAATTCCTTTTATCCCGGAAGTTTTCTGCAATTTTAAAACGATTTCTTTTCCAACATAATGATTATAAATATAACATTCCGCACAAGCATATCCCGGCTCATTAATTTTTAAAGTACCTATTGAATAATCTTTAATAAGAGTTTGAAAAGAAAATTTTCCGTTAATGTCTGTTGTTGCTGACAAATCATTGGTATTTCCAGATGAAACAAACCGAACTGTAATGTTCGGTGCAGGCTCACCATTTTCGTCATAAACAACTTTACCTTTTACAGTTATATGTTTAAAAGGGACAAGACAAAAATCCACAAAATTTTCATTTTCACATAAATAAACATTTGTTGTTATTTGGTGAAATTTGTCGGAAGTTATTTTTATTGTGTATGTTGCTTCAACTAAATTTGATAAAACAAAATTCCCGGCAATGTCTAATGCGATGTTTCCCGAAAAATGTCCCGGGTTGCCTTTCTTTTTATAGAGTCCCCGCGGAATCGCCGATAAATAAAAATTACTTATCTTCATTCCGTCATTTTTACAAAAAACTGCGCCCCGTAAAACAACTTGAGAGACTTTCTGAGTAACAAGCGGCTGTTGTTTCTCATTTTTTTCCAGAGCAATTTTATGTTTTTCTTTTTGTGTAACGTGATGAGTTTTTTCAGGAGGGGGATTTTGCTTATGTTCTGTTTTTTTTCCGCAACCGGAGAAAACTAAGATCATCAAAATAATCAGGATGGTATTTTTCATTGATTTCGTAATTTAATTATCAGAAATTCGTGATTTGAATTTTAACCCGTTAATATTCTAACACAATCGACATTTTTTGTCGATTGTGTATTAATAAATTTTACTTTTTCATTCCGATTTGCTATAATCATGGCATTAATAGAAAAAGTCGCGTGTTTTTTAACTGATGTAAAGGATTTCAAATGTATAAAACAACTAAAATTATCATCGTTTTGTTTCTAACAATTTTTGTCGCTAAAAGTATTTTCGCAACTACAAATTATGTCTCAAAATCCGGCGCGCATATATCTCCTTTCTCTTCACTCGCTAACGCGGCAACTAATATTCAAGCCGCTGTCGATGTTGCTTCTTCCGGTGATACGGTTTTTGTAAATGACGGGACATATTCTCCGGCAAGCGAGATAACAATTACAAATGATATAACTGTGAAGAGCATTAACGGAGCCCCGAAAACAATTATTAACGGCCGTGGCACTAACAGATGTTTTTTTACCGGATATGTAAATCATATAATTGATGGTTTTACTGTCTCAAACGGTTTTGATTCTTTTTCCGGCGGAGGGATTTATGCTGAAAAAGGGATTGTTCAAAATTGCATTATTGTTGATAATTTATGCGCATATCAGGGCGGAGGGATTTATTGCTTCGAAACAGTAATTAAAAGTTGCACTGTAACTAAAAATACTGCCGCAGGTTCTTCCGGGTCGGGCGGCGGTATTAGCTGTGACTCCGGAATTATTACCAACTGTATTATCACAGATAATTATGCATTATCAGATGGCGGCGGAGTTTCTTGTTCTGATGGATTGGTTGTTGACTGCATTGTTAATGGGAATTCTGTTTCCGAGGATGTCGGCGGCGGAATTGATGCTATTCAATCAACAATCAAAAATTGTACTGTTATTGGAAATTTAACAGCTGTAGACGGCGGTGGAATTGCCTTTTCGCGCTCAACTGTTGAAAATTGTTTGGTGAGCAAGAACTCCGCAACTAACAGCGACAGTTTTGGTGGCGGAATTTACGGTTTTCGAGGATTTGTAAGAAATTGTCTCATTACAGAAAATTTTTCACAATATAACGGCGGAGGATTGCATATCGACAGTTGCAACGCTGACAGCTGCACTATAGTAAGCAATTCCGCAATTTATCGCGGTGGTGGAGTTTTTTGTCGAAAAGGTATGATTGAAAATTCAATTTTATGGAACAACACCAACAATTGTTATTTTTATTCCAGCGTAACAAACAGATATAATTGCATACAAAACTGGACAAATATTGTTAACGGAATAATCACAAACAATCCCAATTTTGCAGATGCTGATGCCGGTAATTTTAAACTGTCTGTTTTATCTCCTTGCATTAATTCAGGCACTAATATGGATTGGATGGCCGGAGCAACCGATTTAGCCGGCAATCAGAGAATTTATGACGGAACAGTTGACATGGGCTG
>JAOZSF010000012.1:11624-14985 GCA_029939815.1 bacterium | reverse complement strand
CACTTGATGATTTCAGAAAATCAGCTGCTTACACAAATTTTCTGAACAGTTGTAAAAATGAAAAAATAATAATTAATCCTCCTTCGGCGGATCTACGACAATAACGAATAACAATTAACGACTAACTACAAATAATGACTAAAATTAAATTTGGAACTGCAGGCTGGCGCGCAATTCTTAGCGATGAATTCACTTTCGATAATGTTAAACGCGTTCTCGATGCAATTATTCTATATATTAGAAAAGAAAATATTGACGCGCCGGTTGTTGTCGGCAGTGATACCCGGTTTCTCGCCAAGCAGTTTCGCGAAATGACGGCTGAACACCTTGCAAAGAACGGAATTGATGTTTTGCTGACTAATCGTGACTGTCCAACACCTGTTATTTCTTTTGTTATCAGAAATGAAAAACTTGCCGGTGGAATTAATTTTACCGCGAGCCATAATCCGCCTGAATATCAGGGAATAAAATTTTCACCTGCCAATGGCGCGCTTGCAGATACAGAAACTACAAAAACTATTGAAGCATTGATTGACCAACCGGTCAAATTGACAAATAAAAAAGGCAAAATAACAATTATTGACCCGATTGAAGATTATTTGGAAGCACTTGCTAAACTTTTTGATTTTGAAGCAATAAGGAATGCACACCTGAAAATCGCTTATGACGCACTCTACGGAACAGGAAGAGGATATCTTGACGAGATTTTAAAACGAGCAGGCACGGAAGTTGCCGTAATGCACAACGAACTCAATCCTCTGTTCGGTGGAAGTCGGCCTGAACCGGCAAAAGAAAATCTTGAAGAATTAATTTCTTTTGTTAAGAAAAACAACTTTAATCTTGGAGTTAGTACAGACGGCGATGCCGACAGATTTGGGATAATAGATTCAGACGGTACATTTTTTGAAGCCAACAAAGTTCTTTGCCTTGTTGCCTGGCATCAATTCAGAAATAAGAAAAAAACCGGTAAAATTGTTAGAAATGTTGCTACAACAACCTTTCTCGACAGAATCGCAGATTATTTTGGTGTTGAACTTGTTGAAGTTCCGGTCGGATTTAAAAATATAGGACCTTATATCATTGAAGGAAACGTGCTCGTGGGCGGTGAGGAAAGCGCAGGACTTACTATCGGAGGTCATGTTCCCGATAAAGACGGAATTCTTGCTTGTATGCTTGTTACAGAACTCATCGCAATGGAAAATAAAACTCTGAAAGAAATCTGGAATGATATTGAATCAGCAGTTGGAACAGGTTGGAATGACCGTGTTGACCTTGAACTTGATAATGAGAAAAAAGAAGCTATTTTAAACAGTCTGGCTGAACAGTCAAAAGAAAACTTTCTTGGTAGAAAAGTTTTGAAATTTAACGGAATCGATGGCTATAAATTTACTTTCAGTCCCTCTGAATGGGTGCTCGTAAGACCTTCCGGCACCGAACCGATTATCCGCTGCTATATGGAAAGCGACACTCCTGAAAACGGCGAAAAATTGAAACAGGATTTGATGGAATTTGTGGGAAATTAAAACGGACGAAAACCACCCCGGTCTATCGACCACCCCTCCTAAAACAGGAGGGGAGACAGACGAAACGGACAATAATGACCGACAAAACAAAAAAAGCTAAAATCGCCGTAATCGGCAGCACAGGTTCTATTGGACTTAGCGCGCTTGATGTTATTCGCGAGCATAAAGACAGATTCGAAATTGTCGCTCTTGCCGCCGGGTCAAATGCGGAGGTGCTTAAGCAGCAAATTAATGAGTTTAATCCGCGTTTTGCCGCGCTTTCTGATGAAACGGCAGCGATGAATTTGAAAAAATCGGTTAGTGGAGTTGAAATTCGCGCCGGTGAAGACGGAGTAGCGTCATTGTGTGAAATTGATGATGTTGATATTGTTCTCGTTTCTGTTGTTGGAATTGCCGGATTAGCGCCGGCGCTGAAAACTTTACGTGCCGGAAAGCGACTCGCGCTTGCCACAAAAGAAGTTCTTGTTGCGGCGGGACAACTGATTATTGATGAAACAAAAAAATATAATGCTGAAATATTACCGGTTGACAGTGAACATTGCGCCATTTTTCAATGTATGCAGGCGGCCGGCGCGTTAAAAAGTAAAAGTGTAGAACGGTTGATCTTAACAGCATCCGGTGGTCCGTTTTTGGGAAAAAGTTTTGATGAATTAAAAAATATTACCCCGAAAGAAGCGCTTGCGCATCCAACGTGGAATATGGGAAGCAAAATTTCCATCGATTCGGCTACTTTAATGAATAAAGGATTAGAAGTTATTGAAGCGCGGTGGCTTTTTGATATTCCACCTGAACAAATCGATGTGGTTGTTCACCCTCAATCTATCGTTCACTCATTAGTTGACTTTTGCGATGGAGCGGCTATCGCGCAGATGTCAAATCCGGATATGAGAATGCCGATTCTTTACGCTTTTACTTTCCCCGAACGTGCGCCGTTGCAGATGCCGCCTCTTGATTTGGCAGCAATAGGGAAATTAACATTTTCAAAACCTGACTATAAAGTGTTTCCGTGTCTTGATTTGGCTTATGTGGCATTGAAAGAAGGAGGAATAGTTCCTGCCGTATTGAATGCTTCGAATGAAATAGCGGTACAGAAATTTCTTGATGGAGAAATAGGATTTCTGGAAATTTCATCGTATATTGAGAAAAAAATGGAAAAATGTGATAATATAAATAACCCTACATTGGAAGATGTAATTTCCGCTGATAAATGGGCAAGGAATGAATTATAATTAGATATACAACGTATTCTAACTTGACAAAAGATAATTCTTACGATATAATGTAAACGTAATAATTAACCTTTGCAGGAGATCGATTAATGGATAAAATAATGTCAGCACGAGTAGATGAATCAGTAACTTTCCTATTGGACAGGTTGGCAAAAAAATTGCAGACATCCAAAAAAAATGTTATTGAAACAGCTCTTCGCATGTATTCGGAAAAGATTGACGGTAATAATAATGCAGATATTTTTAAAGAAACATGTGGAGCATGGAAACGTGATGAATCTGCAACAACAACGATTAAAAAATCGCGGTCAACTTTTAATAAATCTATTACACGTCATTATTTATGAGAGCTTACATAGATTCTGATATTTTAATTTGGCATTTGCGCGGTAATAATAAAGCGTTAAGATTTCTGACAAAAACAAATCAGAACAATCAATATGAATTATGGACCGGCGCAATGCAGCGAGCTGAAATCGTATTTTTTATGAGAGGAGAAGAAAAAAGCAGCACACTTGGATTGTTGTCACATTTTAAAACATCGCCTGTTACAGAAAAGATAATTGATAAAGCTGCCGAAATTTTCCGTGTGTGGAATCCATCTCACGG
>JAOZSF010000012.1:0-11524 GCA_029939815.1 bacterium | reverse complement strand
AAAAGATAATTGATAAAGCTGCCGAAATTTTCCGTGTGTGGAATCCATCTCACGGGATTGATGCTAATGATGCGATTCTTGCCGCAACAGTACAGGAAACCGGCGGGATTATTTTTTCACAAAACACTAAACACTATCCTATGCCTGATATTTTAGTACAACGGGCGTGGTAATTTAGAAATTAACAAAATAACAAATTAATAAATTTTATGACTTTACTTTGGTTTATAATAGTAATCGGAATAATTGTTTTCGTTCATGAATTCGGACACTTTATTGTCGCGAAAATGTGCGGAGTTTATGTTGATACTTTCTCACTCGGCTTCGGACCGAGAATCTTTTGGTTTAAAATCGGTGATACAGAATATAGAATCTCCGCAATCCCTCTCGGCGGATATGTTCGAATGGCAGGGCAGGTAGATGTTCCCGAAGAATACGATAAAGAACTTGCCGAACGGTATAAAAATGTTCCGTCATACCGGCGTTATGATAAGCAATCCGTTCCGAGAAGAATGGCGATAATTGTTGCGGGACCGCTTATGAATTTACTGTTTGCTTTACCTGTTGCTTTCCTGCTGCTATTTACCGGAATAAATGAGCCGCTTGATATTGACGCTACAACAGTTGGAGATATTATTCCCGGATCACCTGCACAGATCAGCGGATTGGTTCCCGGAGATAAGATTCTTGCTGTTGCCGGATATGAGGTAAAAACGTGGCAGGATATTGTTAACCAAACCAGAAAAAGAATAGGGACAAAAACTTCTATCACTTACGATAGAAACGGTAAAGAAATAATCGCTGAAATTCATCCGGCGCTTGATGAAGAAAAAGGGTTTATGGGTATCGGGGTCTCAAGAATGACGCGCGCGCAAATTACCGCTATCTCATCTAATTCACCGGCATACAAAAGTGATTTCCAAGTAGGAGATGTGGTTGATAAAGTTATTGGGATAAAAACTACTGAACTTTCAATGGAGCAGCTGATTAAAGAAGTTAGAAACCATCCGGGTCAAAAACTAATGTTCGGTGTTAAACGCTTTCCCCCAATTCGCTATGCTTCGCAAAGTAATACATTTACTACAACAAATATTTTTGTGAAAACACGCCGCGCGGGGAAAATTGAATATATTTCTATTGTGCCGGATTCGGGAATTGTATTTTGTGAAAATGATGCACCAACTAATTTTCCGGTACTTACAGGTGATAAAATCAAACTTATCAACGGAAGAAAAATCTATCCGGAAAAAATGAACGAATATGTAAATAAATTACCGGCAGGAAAAGCAGTTCTTACCATTGAAAGAATAACCGGAAGAGTTACAAAGTCAAAAATAATAACAAATATTAATGTTAATGTTGTTAATATTGGACAATTGGGAGTTGTATTCGTTCCGGCACATCAGCGGATTTTGTACCATCCTGTAAACGCGATTAATGAAGCTCCCAAACGCGCAATGGAAAAAGTTGATGAAACAGTTCAGGTGCTGAATATGCTTGTGCAAAGAAAACTCGGACTGAATTCTCTCGCAGGTCCGGTAGGTATCGCGAGAATTACAGGAGCAGCAGCAAGGTCGGGTTTTGATGTTTTATTAAACATTGTTCTTTTAATAACGGTAAATCTTGGAATTTTAAATCTTCTTCCTTTGCCGGTACTTGACGGTGGTCATCTTGTTCTGCTTGCCGCGGAAGGAATTTATAAAAAGCCATTACCGTCAAGTTTTGTTTTGTGGTATCAAAAAATAGGATTTTTTCTGCTGATTGCTTTAATGGGATATGTGCTTTATAACGATATTGTAAGATGGATTGTCGATAACGATAAAATCGGTCTGTTACTTGGAAAACTTGCTCAAATGATAGGAATGTAATTAAGAACTTAATGTTAGACGTTGAATGCGAAAATTAATTAAAAACTCACTGTTAAAATGACTAAAAAAAAACAATCATTCGAAGAATCTCTGGCTCAACTTGAAAATGTAGTCGGGAAAATGGAAGGCGGAGAAATTCCTCTTGATGAATGTATCGACCTTTATGAAAAAGGAGTGAAACTTGCCGATTTTTGCGCTAAAGAACTTGACGCGGCAGAAAAACGGATTGAAAAACTTCAGAAAAAATCCGGAGGAGAGTTCGAAACAACGCCGTTTGATGAAGAACCTGATGAAGAAACATCTGATTCTGACAGCAAGGTCCCTTTTTAATTTAATACATTTTATAGATGACAGAAAAATTCCTCGATAAAATATCTTCGCCTGAACAGCTTAGACAACTTAATGAAAAAAAATTGCCGGCGGTTTGCAATGAGTTGAGACAGTTCATTATCGATCACGTTGCCCAATCAGGCGGACACTTCGCTTCTAATCTCGGCTCTGTGGAATTAATAGTTGCACTGCATTACGTTTTTAATACACCGGAAGATGAAATTGTTTGGGATACAGGTCATCAGGCATATCCACATAAAATTCTTACCGGCAGACAGGGGGAGTTCGACACAATTAGAAAATATAAAGGTTTGTCGGGTTTTCCATCGCCGGAAGAAAGTAACTACGACACTTACCACGTCGGTCATGCGGGAACATCAATTTCCGTTGCGCTTGGATTGGCAAAAGCGAGGGAACTTAAAAATAAAAACAATCATGTTACTGCCGTTATTGGTGACGGGGCGTTGACGAGCGGGCTTGCTTTTGAGGGTTTAAACAACACTCATAGCGCGAAGAATTTTATGGTTGTTTTAAACGACAATGAAGTTTCTATTTCAAAAACGATGGGTGCTTTCGCAAAACATTTCAGTAAAATTGTCGCAAACCCGAAATTTAGAAGTTTTAAACACCAAGCGGGAAAAATCATCGGCGGGATTCCTCTTGTCGGAAATACACTCACAAGAGCAATTCTCCGTGTTCAAGGTGGAATTAAACATATTCTCGCACCGCAAAATGTTTTTGAAAATTTAGGGTTTCATTATATCGGTCCCGTTGACGGACATAACGTGATAGAAATGGTCGAAATACTTAAAATGTGCAAAACAGAAACCGATACTCCTGTTCTGCTCCACGTTATGACTAAAAAAGGCTACGGTTTTAAACCGGCGGAATCAGACCCCGAATCTTATCACGGCGTAACACCTTTCGATAAAACTGTCGGATTGTCAAACGGGAAGAAATCAACTCCGACTTACACAGAAACATTTTCGGAATTGATTTGTAATGCTGCAGATGAAAATAATAAAATTGTCGTGATATCTGCGGCAATGTGCGGCGGAACAGGTATGACTAAATTCGCCGAAAAAAATCCTGATCGATTTGTTGACGTGGGCATCGCCGAACAACACGCGGTAACTTTCGCCGGTGGACTTGCAGCAAGAGGGATGATTCCGGTTGTTACTATTTATTCGACTTTCCTCCAACGTGCTTACGATGAAATTGAACATGATGTCTGTCTGCCGAATCTTCCGGTTATTTTTGCTGTTGATCGCGCGGGCTTAGTTGGTGGCGACGGGAAAACGCATCACGGTGTTTTTGATATTTCTTATTTGCGTCATCTGCCGAATATGAAAATATTTATGCCGCGCGACAAAATCGCAATGGAAAAAGTTTTGTCGTTCGCGATTGAAAACAAATCACCCTGCGCGATAAGATACCCCCGTGGGGCAGTTTCGCAAGCAATTTGCGAGTTGCCTGATTTTGCAGAAGAAAAAATAACTTCCTGGGAAATCCTTAAATCAGGCGATGATATAACACTTATTGCAATCGGACAAATGGTTTCCAGAGCATTTAAAACCGCAGAAATCCTTGAAAAAAACGGAGTGACAGCGACTGTGATTGATGCTTGTGCAATTCAGCCGTTAGATGAAAAGACTTTGCTTCAAATTGCAAAGAGAAATAATAAAATAGTTACGCTTGAAGATCATGTCCTTGCAGGCGGCTTTGGATCAGCAATTATAGAAAAATTATGCGATGAAAATATAGACTGCAAAATTATTAGAATCGGTATAGAAAATAAATTTGTCGAACACGGTTCTATTGATGAATTGTATTCTGAACTCGGATGGCAGCCGGAGCAACTTGCCGAAAAAATAATTGAAGAAATGAAAATCACCAAATCATAAAATCATATCAATCAATAATTAATAAATGCAAAGCGATTATTCAAAGAAAATAGTTGAACATATTTCTAACTTTGACAGAAAACAACTTGAATCGCTCATCCGGAAATCTGTTACCAATGAGCAGAATCTTGATTTAATTTTGAATTCAATGTTGGAAGCAATTATTGCTGTTGATGAAACGGGAAAAGTTCTCTTTGCAAATTCAGGAGTGTATGACCTTACAGGGATTAATGGTAAAGAGTTGTTGAATAAAGCATTAATCGACAATATCCGCGATGCGGCACTAAAAGAAATTTTACAAAAAACCGACCGGAAAAGCTTTTATACATTCGAAGTTAAAGTTAAATATCCGCGATTATTGTCGCTTGTGGTCCAGACAATCCCAATCCAAAAGGAAATCACTCAATCTTCAGGAAATGGAAACTTGGCATGTCTTATCGTTATTCGTGACGCAACTTATGAACGGACTCAAAATACTTCTAAAGCAAGAGAAACGCGTCTCGAAACTATGCGCCTTTTAACCGCAGGCGTTGCTCACGAGATCGGGAATCCTCTTGGGGCGATAATTCTTCATACTCAGCTTATGGACAGAATTTTCAAAAAAATGGATGACAGTCCGGAAATAGCTGAACTAAAACAAATTAATCATGTTATTAATGAGGAAAGCGCGCGGCTAAAACGTATTGTTGCGGATTTTCTTAATGCTGTCCGTCCGCTCGCTACTAAATTTGAAGTTGCAGATATTACAAACGTTTTAGACGAAACTTTTCAACTTTTAAATGAAGAACTGAAAGATAAAAATATCACCCTCATAAAAGATTTTTCTGATGTTCCGGAAACTATGTTTGATGCCGATCAAATGAGGAGCGTTATTATTAATATTGTTCGCAATGCTGTTGAAGCAATGCCTGACGGCGGAGAACTTATAGCTTCTCTCAATAATAGAGGAAACTGGATCGAAATTATTTTCTCTGATACAGGTGAAGGAATGGACAAAAACCAGATGAAAAGAATCTTTGACCCGTTCTTTACTACGAAAACTAACGGCTCGGGACTCGGATTGCTAATCGTTCAAAGAATTATTAATTCGCATAACGGAATCGTTAAGGTTGACAGTTCTCCCGGCGAAGGAACAACAATTACTATCGAACTGCCGGTTAGAAGTGCCCGTGGTAAGAAGTCACTTCCACTCCCAAAATGATATGAAAAAAAATATTCTGATTATTGATGATGAAACTAATGCCAGGGCGGGACTTAAACGAGTGCTCGAACATCTCGACTACAATGTTATTGAAGCAGCTTCGGGCAGTGACGGCATTGATGCTTTCAGAAAAAATAAAATCGACCTCGTTATTAGTGACTTGAGAATGCCGGGCGAGGATGGGATGTCGGTTCTTGAAGCCCTTCAAAAAGAAGCTCCGGAAATTCCTGTCATTTTGATTACCGCTTATGGATCGGGGGATGCCGCAAAAAAAGCGCTCGCAAAAGGCGCTTACGATTTTATAAGTAAACCGTTCGATATCGATACCATCGAACTGGTTGTGCAGCGTGCGCTAAAATTACTTGACCTTAAATCAGAAAATGAGTCATTGAAATCTATTATCGGTGAAAAAAAAGCTCTGAGTTCAATTGTTGGAAATTCTCCGCCGATTAAACAATTATTTCAAATCATTAAACAGGTCGCGCCAACAAAATCAAATGTACTTATTGAAGGTGAAAGCGGAACCGGAAAAGAACTTATCGCGCATGCCATACATAATCTCAGTCCCCGTCATGACAAACCTTTTGTTCCGGTTCATTGCGCGAGTTTTCAGGAAAATCTTCTCGAAAGTGAACTGTTCGGACATGAAAAAGGATCATTCACCGGTGCGGCGGCAAGACGATTTGGCAGATTTGAACTCGCGGATAAAGGAACTCTTTTTCTTGATGAGGTTAGCACAATTCCACTCTCAATTCAGGTTAAATTATTGCGTGTACTGCAGGAAAGAGTTTTTGAACGTGTTGGCGGAACAGAAACCATTGAGACAAATGTAAGAATTGTTGCGGCAACGAACACGTCTCTTGAAAAATTGATTGAAGAAGGAAAATTCAGAGAAGATTTGTATTACAGACTTAATGTCGTGAGTTTAAAAGTTCCGCCATTGCGAGCTCGGCCGGAAGATATAAAACTTCTAATAAAACATTTCCTTGAAAAATTTAACCGCGAAACCGGAAAAAATATTATCGTTTCTCCTTTCGCGGAAGAAATTCTCGAATCTTATGCCTGGCCCGGTAATGTTCGCGAACTGCAAAATACTGTGGAATCTCTAGTTGTTTTGTGTCAGGGGCATGAAATTACTCCGCGCGATTTACCACAGCATATTCTTGGTGCAACTAACAAGAAAATAACTAAAGCTACTGATGAAGAATATCCGGATTTTGACAACATGACATTACCGGAAATTGAAAAGTGGATGATTCTCAGAAAACTCGAAAAAGTGAAAACAAAATCCGAAGTCGCAAAACAACTCGGCATTAGCAGAAGAAATTTATATAGAAGATTAAATGAATACGGCGTAATGTAACCACAAAAAGATTAAACAATTATGCCCGAAAAACAAAATAAATTTTCTTCCCTGCTGAGTTCTCTTAAACAAAGGCTTTCTTCTCAAAACTACTCAACACACGAAAAAGCTCTTGGCGCGGCACTTGGCATTACAGTCGGCTTGCTGCCCGTTTCGCCGCTGCAGCTTGTTTTACTTGCCGGAATAATGCCGTTTGTTAAATGTTATCGCGCAATAGCATTTATTACTGTTTGGATTGCGAATCCGATTACTTACGTCTTTATCTATGCGGGCGAATTTGCGATAGGAAGTATTTTTGTTAAGTCGGCGAGGAATGTTGATATTGACTTTACACACTTAACTATTCGCTCATTAAAAAAACTTGCTGTTGATAACGGACCCGGAATTATTTTCGCTATACTAATCGGAGGTGTGATTTTAAGCTCCGTTTCTGGTATAATTACTTATCTTGTTACAAGATTTTTTTTGGAAAAAAAGAAAACACAAATTTCACGGAGCAGCACGAATTAGCATACGATGGCAAAATCCGGAAATTCAATTGTGATTTGAAAATCACAATTTACTCAGAGCGACAACAAACAAAAAATTAGCAAAGCGACTATGGAAACTGTTTCTATTATGATGCCCGCTCATAACGAGGGGCCAAGAATTTATGAAAATATCAAACGCGTCAAATCGCTGGCGCGTGACTGGCTTCAATCTGATTGGAGAAATATTGTTTCCTCTTTTGAAATTATTGTCATTGATGATGGCAGCTCAGATGATACCTGGCAGCAAATCCAAAATGCCGAAAAAGAAATGTTTGAAGTTAAGGGAATTCAACTCGAAAAAAATTCCGGCAAAGGGTTGGCTCTTCGCCACGGATATAAAAGCTGCAAAGGTTCATGGATATTTTTTATTGATTCTGATCTAGATATCGCTCCTGAATATATGGTTGAAATGACGAAGGTCATGACCGAAAAAAATGTTGACGCGGTAATGGGGAGTAAACAGCTCCACAAAGTTAAAACTAGTTATCCATGGTATCGACGACTCATAAGCGCAACTTATACAACTTTTGTTCATCTGCTGATTCCGCTCCCTGTTAAAGATACGCAGACAGGATTTAAACTTTTCAAAAGAGACGTTCTTGATGCGGTTATTCCGAGGATGCTTGTAAGAAGATACGCGCTTGATATTGAAATTTTATCAATTGCGTACAGGCTCGGTTTTAAATTTACGCAGTATCCGGTTGAAGTTTCTTTTTCCGATAAAAAGGGGAGCGTTACTGTTGGGAATATTTATAATATGATGGTTGATACCCTTGCAGTTTTTTACCGGCTGAGAATTATTAAATATTACGATTCGTGGAAACCTAAAGATTATTCTTACCAACCGATGATTTCTATCGTTATTGCTGTTAAAAATGATAATCCCTATTTGCAGCAAAGTGTTCGCGAATCGCTTAAGCAAAAATATGAAAAATTCGAAATTATTGTTTTGCCGGACGAAAATATAGATACTCTGCCGCCGGAAGTTACGGTCATTCCTACCGGAAATGAATTGCCGGCTATTAAAAGAAATATGGGCGTTGAAGCCGCTAAAGGAGAAATTGTCGCGTTTCTGGATGATGATTCTTATCCGGCTGCAAATTGGCTGTACGAACTCGCCGCAAATTTCGATGATGACGAAGTCGGTGCTGCAGGCGGACCTGCAACAACCCCGCCTGAAGATAATCTCTGGCAACAGGTGAGCGGCGCGGTTTATTCTTCTTTTGCTGCAAGCGGCTCTTACAGATACAGATACATTCACGACCGCAGGCGTGAAGTTGACGATTATCCAACATGTAATCTTGCGGTGAGAAAATCTGTTTTTAATGATGCTAAAGGATTTCAAACGAATTACTGGCCCGGAGAAGATACGGAACTTTGTCTGACAATTACGAAAAAGCTCGGCAAAAAAATAATTTATGATCCGCTTGTACATGTTTATCACCACCGCCGTAATTTTTGGAATGGTCATTTCAAGCAGGTAACACAATACGCGTTGCACCGGGGATTTTTTGTCAAAAAGTTTCCTGAAACGTCTCGGAAACTCGCGTATTTTATGCCGACAATTCTAACGGTCGGCATTTTAACCGGATGGACAACTTATTTTTGGTGTAAACCATTGTTTTTTGTCTATCTTGCCGTAATGGTCATTTATTTAACCATTGTCGCTTTAGCGGCATTGCTTGCATCCCCAAAGCTTATTTTGCATACAACAATGGGTACCGTTCTGACTCATATTGCTTACGGGATTTACTTTATGATAGGACTCTTTTCATCTAAACTTAGAAAAGAAGAAGAATATCACGAAAAACTTAAGAAAATGGAATAATTAATTGATAAAAATATACAAAATATAAACTAATTATGAATAACGAAACTAAAAAAAATCAAAACCTGCCGCTCGATGCGAAAGAACATATCGCAGAACCGGAAAACTCAATCCCGCCTACAAATATTAATGACCTGCCCGATTCTTTGAAAAATGCGGCGAAAAGAGCAGGGTGGAATGACCTCATGCCGGTACAGGCAAAAGCTATACCTTATATTCTCGCTCGAAGAGACCTTATGGTTCAGTCACACACAGGCAGCGGGAAAACAGGAGCTTTTGTCTTGCCGCTTCTTGAAATTATTGAACCGGATAAAAAAACTTGCCAGGCCTTAATTCTTGTGCCGACTCGTGAACTCGCATCACAGGTTTCCAGAGAAGCGGAACTTCTTGCCGGTGATGCCGGCGTGAAAACCGTTGCGGTTTACGGCGGAACAGGATATGAAAGCCAAATTAAAGCATTCAAAAACGGCGCGCATATCGTTGTGGGAACTCCGGGCAGAGTCCTAGACCATCTGATGAAAAAATATCTGCTCCTTGATGATTTGAAAATAATCATTATGGATGAGGCGGATAGAATGCTCTCTATGGGCTTTTATCAGGATATGAAACGCGTCCAGTTTTATTTGCCGCGTAAAAAAATTAACGCTTATATGTTCTCAGCGACTTTCCCGCCGAGAGTTATGTCTCTCGCAGGCGAATTTCTCGAACAACCGGATGTGTTGAGCTTAAGCCGCGACCATGTCCATGTTACCGCGATTGAACATGAATTTTATAATGTTCCCGCAGTAACCAAAGACCGTTCGCTAATAAAAATAATTGAGCTTGAAAATCCTGATTCAGCAATTATTTTCTGTAACAGAAAATCCGAAGTTAATTATGTTAATATCGTTCTGAAAAGATACGGTTACGATTCCGATGAATTAAGCTCAGACCTGTCTCAATCCAGAAGAGAAAAAGTCCTCGCCAAAATTAGAAAAGGTAATCTGAAATTTCTCGTCGCGACAGATGTCGCGGCAAGAGGAATTGACCTGCCAAACCTTTCTCACGTATTTCAATACGCTCCCCCTGAAGATGTTGAAATTTATATTCATCGTGCCGGTCGAACGGGAAGAGCGGGAGCGAGCGGAAAAGCGATTCTTTTGATTGCCGGAACGGAAAAATTCAAGCTTGATGAAATTGGTAAAAATTACAATATCGATTTCCTTGAACAAGAATTACCTACCGATGAAGATGTTCAGAAAATTGTTGGCGAAAGAACTGTTGCTCTGCTCGAAGCAAAACTTCGCGGGCTTGATAGAATGCGTGTTGAACGGATGCAAAGATTTATTCCGCTCGCAAAACAGCTTTCCGAAAGCGTTGATGAGTTATCTGTTGTAGCAATGCTGCTTGATGAATACTATCAGGAAATACTTCACGCGCCTATTCCGCCGGTAGAAGAAAAGACCGGCGGTTCCGAAAAATCAAAAAAATCAGGAAAGTCGTACAAAAGACCGAGGAGAAATCCTCGGCACTAAAGGAGAAAGCTTAAACCACATAAGAATAAATTAATATAGTAAACTATTCAATTTGTTAAAATTTCTTCTGGAGGGTCAGCGTCCTCAATGACCTAATTTTTTATTTAATTTTTCATAATAAATGAAAAAAGTTTCACAGCAACATATCTATTTAATATGGATTCTTGTTACCGTTTTTTCTGCCAGCGCGGCGGTTTTAGTTCGATTATGCTCAATCCCCGCTGTCAGTATAGGCTTTTGGCGCGCGTTCGGCGCTGCAGTTATTCTCCTCCCTTTCTGGTTTAGGGCGTGGCTTAAAGAAGGAAAACCATCAATCTTTAATCTCGGCGCTGTTCTCGCCGGAGTTGCTTTCGGCTTGCACTTCTCAACATGGTGTTGGGCAATTCAACATACTACTTTGGCAAATGCGGCACTGTTTGTTGCTCTTATGCCGCTTATTGTTCCTTTTATAGCTCATCTGTTGATTAAAGAAAAATTAAATAAGCAGGAATTTATAGGCGTAGTTCTGTCCGTTATGGGTGCCGGTTGGCTGCTTACGCGGCAGTTTATGAACGTGCCGGGCGAAATGGCCGGCTCTATTGTCGCGCTTTTATCAGCAGTTTGCTGCGGTGTGTATTTTGTTATTGGAAGAAAATACAGAGGAAAACAGCACGTAATTCTTTTCAGCGGACAAGTTTATATTGTTGCTGCAATAGTTCAGGGAGCAATAGCATATATTTTTTTCGACGGTATATTTGTTGGAAATACCCGCAGTGTACTTTCACTTATCGGACTCATTATTTTTCCTACAATTGGAGGTCACACGCTTGCAATTTATCTTTTGCGCCATGCTAAAACGCAGATGCTTTCTTTTTCTGTTCCCGCGCAGTTTGTTTTTGTTTCTATTGCTGCCGCGGTATTATTCGGTGAAATACCCCGCGTTTGGTTTTATCCCGGCGCTGCATTAATTGTTGCGGGAACAGTGATTGCGATTATGAATTCAAGCA
>JAOZSF010000251.1 GCA_029939815.1 bacterium | reverse complement strand
AATATAATTTTATTAACAGGACTATTAGAACAGTACGATTAAATATAATTTTATTAACAGGACTATTAGAACAGTACGATTAAATATAATTTTATTTAGTTAAGTTTACATAAAATATGAATTGGAATTCGCATTTTTTATAAACTTTCCTTTAAAGAGACTGATAAACTATTCTCTTTATCTATAATAGATAATAAAATAATATTTTTAATTAAAAGACTAAAGAATAAATTAAAATGGAAATGTCCGGAAAATAAATTTGCTCAAAAGAGCAAATTTCCTCCTGATAATCCGAATTAAAAGTTTATATTCAAATCTTACTTCGGGTCGAAGTAAGCTACTGAAACCTAAAATCTGAAATATGCACCTCGCTAAACTGAAAATCGAAAATCTCGCTCTTGTGGATTCGCTCGACATCGATTTCGAGCACGAGTGGTCATGCGTTACCGGTGAAACCGGTGCGGGGAAATCTATGATCCTCGGTGCGTTACGGTTATTGCTTGGCGGTCGTGCAGATGCGTCATTGATCCGCAAAGGGTCAAAAAGGACAATTGTCGAAGGTGTTTTTACCGCAGAAAATAAAAATGACCCCTGCGAAATTATGTGGAAAAAAAAACTCGCGGATGCAGGTTTTGAACTCGAGCAAAATGAACCGATCATTGTTAGAAGAGAACTTACAAATTCAGGTAGAAGCATAGCGCAGTTCGCCGGACGGCTTGTTACAGCAAAACAACTCGCTTCTCTTGTTGAAAATATAATCGATATTCATTCGCAGCATGACCACCAGTCGTTAATGAAAAAGAATGAACAGCGGAAAGCGCTTGATTCATTTGCCGGTGTTAAATCACTGCTCAATGAAGTCGCAGCTGATTATAAAAAATGGCACACCGCGGAAAAAGAATATAATGAATGGGCGTTGAAAGAACGGGAATTAAGAAGGGAAGAGGATTTATTAAAATTCCAATTTGAAGAAATAAACAGCGCGAAACTACAATTGAATGAAGACGTTGAACTGTTACAAAAAGAAAAAACTCTTGCAAATGCTGAAGAGATCAGAACAATAATTTCTGAAATAATGTCTTTGCTTGAAAACGATGACCACGGAGTTTTGTCGAATCTGCGAACCGCTCAGCGGGAGTTTATCAGATTGAAAAATCTCGATTCTGAAACTGAGAAATTGGGAGACTCAATCTCACAGTCTTTGATTGAACTTAGCGATTTTAATCAGCAGATTTCCTCTTATGAAAATGAGATTGAAGCTGATCCTAAAAAGCTTATCACTATTCAAAGCAGAATTGATTTAATAACTCAACTAAAGAAAAAATACGGCGACTCTATTCAGGAAATAATTAACTTTGCAGACGAAGTTGAAAAAAAATTGTCAATGATTGATAACTTTGATGAATATGTTGCCGATTTGAAATCAAAGACCGAAGGTGCAAAAATAAAACTTGAAAAGTCAGCCGCTAAATTGACAAAAAAACGAGCCGCAGCAGGAAAGAAACTGAGCGCCAAAATAAAAAAAGAACTCGAAACACTCGGATTGAAAGACGCGGCTTTCGTTGTGCAGCTGCAGCCTCTAAATGAAATTTCCGCCGCAGGCGCCGAGGAAATAGAATTTCTTATATCTTTAAATCCGGGTGAAGACGCCAAATCACTCGCTAAAGTCGCTTCGGGCGGAGAACTGTCGAGAATTACTCTCGCGCTGAAATGTATTATGACCAATAATGATGATGTTCCAATACTCGTTTTCGATGAAATTGATTCCGGAATTAGCGGGACCGTGGCGCACGCTGTTGGTGAACGGTTGAAAAAATTATCTTCCAGTCATCAGGTTTTTGTGATAACGCACATGCCGCAGATTGCGTCACGAAGTGAAAACCACTTCACGGTGACAAAAAAAGTTCGAGCCGGGCGGACGAGTGTAACAATTGACAAACTTAACAAACAAGATCGCGAAAAAGAAATAGCGAGAATGCTCGGCGGGGAAAGCAAAACAACAATCGCTCACGCGAAGGAGTTATTAAATAACTAACCACGAGAATTTACAATATTATAGTCCCCGGCATACACGGGGCACGCGCTGTTGTTGGCTGCGGTCGAAGGACCGCTAAACGAGACCTGCAGCAGTTATCGTATAAAATTGTGTATTACCTTTATGGACTTTATTTGACTTAGAAGTTGTATTTTGTTACAATATTACAACGTAAATGTAAAATTGTAATACAAAATAACTTTTATGATGTAAGAATGTAATAATTATGAAGTATATTAATCGAATCATTCAATTGCCGGATTACTCGTTCTTCCTGTTAGGTCCGAGAAATGTTGGTAAGAGCACATGGCTGAAAAATGTTTTGCCGAACGCGAAATATTTTGATTTGCTTGACTCTTCTTTATATTTTGAATTGCTGCGGAATTCTGCGACTTTGGAAGCCATGATTGGAAATGCTTCTTCAGAAACGTGGGTTGTGATAGATGAAATACAAAAAATACCTGCGCTTCTTGATGAAGTTCATCGATTAATTGAGAATAAAAAATGGAAATTTGTTTTGTGCGGGTCGTCCGCGCGGAAAATAAGACGAGCGGGTGTTAATTTACTTGGCGGTCGCGCTATGATTTGTAATTTGGAATCTTTTTCCTCTGCGGAATTGAAAGAATTATTTAATTTAGAATATTCGATTGAATGGGGAATGCTTCCTGTTGTTGCGCTTAATTTAATGTCGCCGCCGGAATTTTTAAATTCGTACTTTGAAACCTACATCAAAGAAGAAATAAAAGAGGAAGGATTTGTAAGAGCGCTGCCCCCGTTTATTCGTTTTTTGAATATTGCAGGGCTGCTGAACGGTCAATCAATAAACGCTCAAAATATATCGCGGGACGCGATGATATCAAGAACTACAGTTGATTCGTACTTTTCTGTTTTGACGGATACTTTATTAGGATATTTTCTTCCGGCATACCAGCCGAAATTAAAGGTCAGAGAGCAAGCCCACCCCAAATTTTATTGGTTTGATTCCGGAGTTGCGCGTGCGGCTGCCGGATTGCTTTTCGAGCCGCTTGACCGATTATGGAAAGGAACAGCGTTAGAGACATTAATTTTTCATGAATTGCGGACTTATAATGAGATTAGCAAGAGAAACAGACCTATATATTTTTATAAAACAACAAGCGGTTCAGAAATTGATTTTATTATTGAAACTAAAAGGCAAAGACCAAATTCTAAAGCTCATATCATTTGTATAGAAGTAAAATTATCTGAAAAATGGGATAAGAAATGGGAGAAACCTGCTCGTTCATTAGATAATCATAAAGGAATTCATGTAGATAAAATGATAGGCATTTATCTTGGAAAAAGAGAATATCATTTTGATAAATTTGAAGTATATCCCGTAACAACTTTTTTACAAAAATTATATAAAGGAGAAATTTATTGAAATGTGTAATGATTGATGAAAATACATCGTTATTTCATTGTGTGTCAATAAAAATAATTAACCCGAAACCCACAGAAACAAATGAAAAAAGTAACAGCATTATCCATAATCTTTCTTGTAACGGCAAATATTCTCGCCGCTACAAATTATGTGTCGAAAACAGGCAATCATATTTCGCCGTTTGATTCTTGGGCAAATGCGGCAACTAATATTCAGGATGCCGTTGATGTTGCTTCAGTGGGCAATATTGTGCTTGTAAATGACGGGACATATTATCCGGGAGATCAGATTTCTATTACAAAAGAAATTGTTGTTAAAAGTCTTGACGGAGCGGAAAACACAATTGTTAATGGAAATAATGCAAACAGATGCTTTTATATTAACGGTTCCATTATAGATGGTTTTACTATTACAAATGGATACAATTCAGCAGAAGGTGGCGGTGTTTTTAGTATCAATGGAATAATGCAAAACTGTACAATAAGTGGGAATTCAACTACCGCTTCAGGCGGTGGTGTATTTTGCGATTATGGTAAAAGCATAGTTCAAAACTGCACAATAAGTGAGAACTCAGCACAGGCTTATGGCGGCGGCGTATATTATGTTTATGGCGGTAACATAGTT
>JAOZSF010000250.1 GCA_029939815.1 bacterium | reverse complement strand
TCGGTAAAGTTAAAGATTATAATGTTTTACTTAAACATCCGGAAAAAATGAAGGGTGAACTTGAATTGGAAAACGCTAATGTAAACTGGTTCCTTTCAATCGACAAAAGCGATCTCCCGCAATCGGCAAAAAATGTCGGTCAGCCAACTTATCGCTCAATTACAATTGATGATGAAGAAATAGAGTTTTCCGGGGGATTTACCGATTTACACACAAAAGTTTATCAGGAAACTCTTGCGGGAAGAGGTTTTACAATCGAAGACGCAAGACCGGCAATTGAACTTGCGCATAACATTAGAAATTTTGATTTTTAGACTTCACAACCTCGCGACATTATGACTGAATTTTTTATCCACGAATCTTCTTATGTAGATGCCGGCGCTGAAATTGGTGCCGGCACGAAAATATGGCATTTTTCTCACATAATGCCCGGCGCGAAAATCGGCGAACGATGCTCAATAGGGCAAAACGTTAATGTCGGATCAAGAGCCGTTCTCGGTAACAATGTAAAGGTGCAAAATAACGTTTCAATTTATGATAAGGTTATTATAGAAGATGATGTTTTTTGTGGACCATCGATGGTTTTTACGAATGTTTTTAACCCCCGAAGTCACGTAAACAGAAAAAACGAATATCGAACAACTCTTGTCAAAAAAGGCGCGTCAATCGGTGCTAATGCTACAATTGTTTGTGGGATTACGATCGGTGAATACGCTTTCATCGGTGCCGGTTCAGTTGTAACCAAAGATGTTCCGCCACACGCGTTGGTTTTTGGAAATCCTGCAAAAATCAAAGGATGGTTTTGCCAATGCGGTGTAAAATTAATTCGGAAGAATGACAAATTAATATGCCCGGAATGCGGAAATAAATATTCTTTATCAGAAAATAAGTTAGATCTTTTATAAAATGAAAATATTTACTATTATAGGAGCTAGACCTCAATTTGTTAAATGCGCACCGATATCGGCTGCATTAAGAAAAAAGCATACCGAATTTCTCGTTCATACCGGACAGCATTACGATGAAAACATGTCCCGCATTTTTTTCGATGAGATGGGAATCCCAAAGCCGGACGTGAATCTCAATGTTGGTTCAGGCAGCCATGCGACACAAACCTCCGCAATGATGACCGGTCTTGAACCTCTTATACTCGAACAAAAACCTGCTGCAGTTATGATTTACGGCGATACAAACTCGACCGTTGCCGGTGCGCTTGTTGCAGCAAAGCTACATATTCCTGTCATTCATGTTGAAGCCGGTTTGAGAAGTTTTAATTTAAAAATGCCGGAAGAAATCAATAGAATCGTAGCTGACAGATTATCAAGAATCTTATGTTGTCCAACAATAACCGCTGTTGAAAATTTAGCGAATGAAGGAATTGTGGATGGTGTGATAAACACAGGTGATGTGATGTATGACTCTGTATTAATGTTCAAGCCGTTATCAGAAAAATCAAAATTTCCGGAAATTTTAGGTTTTAAACCAAGAGAATATAATTTAATTACTATTCACCGTGCATCCAATACCGATAATACCGAAAATTTATTGAATATTCTTAACGGTGCAAACGATTCCGGTCATTATTCGATTTTGCCAATTCATCCGCGAACGAAAAATATAATGAAAAACAATGGCATAAGCATTGATTCATTTAAAAACATAAAATTCATTGAGCCGTTAGGTTATCTCGATTTTATGGCTCTCGCCGCAAAGGCAAAAACGATAACTACCGATTCAGGTGGATTGCAGAAAGAAGCGTATTGGCATGGCATTCCCTGCATTACCGTTCGAAACGAAACGGAATGGGTGGAAACGGTTGAATCCGGCTGGAATTGTTTGATTGGTGCCAATCGTGAAAAAGTAACCGATGCGTTAATCAATTTCTCACCTTCCGGCAAAAGACCTGAATATTACGGGAATGGCAATGCGAGCGAAAAAATAGTGGATTTGGTAACAGAATATATTGATATTACTTAATGAATAAAAAGCAAAAAAAAACATTACTTATTGTTACAAACGAACGATTGTCTGATTTTGTACATAAAGGACACATTATAAAACGTTATTATAATCCCGGCAACTTATTTGATGTTGTTCACTTTTTAGTACTTAAAGATGAAATGCCCGTAGATCCTGAAGAGGTTCGTCCTTTATTTGGAACTGCTGAATTTCATGTTCATTCTTACAACATTATTAACGTCTGGCACTTTTTATTGACTTTATTTTGGCGACCTTTTTTAATCAATATCACTCTTGGGCCGTTAATAAAGAAAATCAAACAATTGAAACCTGATCTGATTCGTTGTCAATTGGCTTATAATCTGCCGTTATATGTTGGTGTAAAGCTAAAAGAAGAGTTAGGAATACCATGTTGTATTTCATTACACGGTAATGCCGATGTAGATAATCGTAATGCTCCGAATTTACCTTTAAAACATAAAATCTACCATTATTCTGCACAGACGATCGAGCGTTATGCTTTGCAACGTGCTGATATGGTAATGCCGGTATATTCTTCTATTATTCCATATCTTGAACGGATGAAATGTAAAAAATATGAATTATTATACAATGTAATAAATCCGGGGCGGATTTGCATAAAAAAAGATTACACATTAGGGGAAAAAATAAAAATTTTGTGTGTTAATCGTCAGGTTACAGAAAAAAATCCGGAAAATTTAATTTTAGCAGTTCAGAAACTGTCAAACATTAAATTGACTTTGATTGGTGAAGGGGCTTTACAGCAGCAGTTAAAACAACTGGTACAGCAATTGAAGATCGAGAATAAAGTTGAATTCATTAATAATATGCCAAATACAGAATTATTAAAACTTTATCCTGAATACGATATTTTCGCCAATCATTGCCAATATTTTGGAATTGGTAAAACAATAATTGAAGCTGCTTTGTCGGGATTACCTATTATCACAAATCTTCGCGATGGAGAACAAATTGATGAATATAAAAATGCGGATTGGCTTATGCTCGTTAAAAATTCACCGGAAGGATATATGAATGCAATCAATAAACTTGTGAATGACGATCATTACCGCGAACAATTAGGTGTTCGTGCGAGAAAACATTCATCTGCAATATGGATGCCGGAGATAACAGAACAGCGATATGTGGATTTGTATAAAAGACTGGTTCCGAATTTATAAAATATCTATTTTATAATAATTTCATAAAAAGCACATCACTTAATTTATTGAAAATTAAAAATGGAGAAGAATATACAAAAAAATATCGTGATTATTACTAACTCTTATCCTTTTGGTAGAGGAGAAGAGTTCTTTGAAAATGAGTTGGAATATTTAGTAAACGCATTTCAAAAGGTAATTGTAATATCACGCCATACAAATGATGAGCAAACGAGAATTGTACCTGAAAATGTTCTGCTATTCAGAGCAAATATTAAAACTAATTATAGGGACATATTCTTCGCGTGGAAATATATTTTTGATAGACGGTTTTGGGATGAAATAAAAAATGTCTATTCAACAATAAAAATAAAAGTTACTTTTAAAAGAATCGTTGAATTGGTTCATGCACTTTTTTATGGTGATGCATTGGAAAAGTATATGAGTAACATAATTGATGAATATAATTTAAAAAATGATAAGCTCTACTTGTATTCCTATTGGTCAACTTTCGGTGCGTATGCCATTGCCAAATATAAGTCTGATAATCCTGAGGTTGTTGTTGTAGCACGAGCACACGGACATGACTTGTATTGGGAGAGAAGACAAAGTCAATATATCCCATTAAGATATTTTCTGTTAAAATATTTAGATAAAATATTTTTTATATCTAATCATGGTAAAAAATATTTTCAAGATAAACTAAAATGCTTGGATTCTGAGAAATTATGCGTTAGTCGTTTGGGAATAAATAATCATTGTTTATTAACAGAACGATCTCGAGATGCTGAATTTATAATTGTCAGTTGCTCCGGGTTGATTTCAATTAAAAGAATTGATTTGATTATAAAAACATTGGCAAAAATTAAAAATTATAAAGTTTATTGGGTTCATATCGGTGATGGTGAGTTAATGGGAAATATTAAAGAGA
>JAOZSF010000249.1:2691-4076 GCA_029939815.1 bacterium | reverse complement strand
AAGATATTGATGAATTAATGAAGATATTATCGTCAATAATTTTAACATCAAAAAAGAAAAGACGTAAAAATTTGCGCAAGCAAATTTCACCTTAATTCATCATTCATCATTCATCATTCATCATTATTTCGGCGCCTTTATCGTCGTGTGAAGATAAATCGCTTCCGCGGGCTGCTCGCTTCCTTCAGAAATATTTCTCATCGCTGCTTTAGCAACCGCCTTCGCATCCGCAACAGGAATATTTCTTATGTGCTGCCAATCTGTTCCGCCAAGAATCTCACCATCAAATTCCCCGCAAACAATCACTTTTTCATTTGACTTGACAATTGTACCGGCGATACTTTTTCCTAAAATAAACCCGCGTTCTTTTTGTAGAACAGTTCCGCGGAGTTCGTAATAAAATCCTCCTCCGGCTTTCGCGTCAATTAAAATCAACTGTTTTGTTTTTTCATCGGTAAGATCAGAAAAAAAATCAAACTGCGAAATACCAACCACTTTCGCCGACCAGCCGTCTGCAAGGCCGCGTGCAGCGGCAATGCCGACCCGTATCCCCGTAAATGAGCCGGGCCCGCAATCAACGGCAATAGTATCAACTTTTTCCACACCGGCTTTTTCTAAAAGAACTTGAACTGCGGGAAGAAGTTCAATAGATGTCGCGCGACCTGACGACATGAATTCCTGAGCGACAAATTTATCATCGTCAAAAATAGCGATGGAAGAATTACCGTAAGTAGCAGTTTCGAGAGAGAGGATCATGTTTCTATTTATTAATTATTATTTATTAACTGAATTATTAAACAGTTATTTTACAATGCAATTTTGTGAATAATTTCAGCCAGAAAAGTTTGATAGCGAACACCTAATTTTTCTGCTTTCTTTTTTATATTTTCCAAATCCTGTTTATTAACCCTGATATTAAGAACAGCATCTTTTTTTCTTTTATTGATAGCATCAGCAATTTCCTGAAATTCATCGTCAGATATTGCCTGATATTTACCATCCAGTAAATCCATTTCTATTTTCCTTTCCTGATCTGTAAGTTTTATTGATTTCATATCAGTCGCCTCTAAATAATTTTGTATATTTTCTGCTTGGAAATAATGTTTTTAAAAAATAATACGTATCTTCTTTAACAAACGGAACTACCCAAATATAGTCCTTATATTCAAACAGCATTATTTGTTGATTGTGCCGTCCTGGATTTCTTAAAATTTTAATCAACTTAGAATTAATAATATCTTCAAAAGAAACGCCACGAGTCTTTTTCAATTTTTCGTTCTTTGCTAAATTCCATCGAATTTCTTTCATGATTATATATTATACAGAATTACATTTGTATATACAAGACGAAAATAAACAATTTTAACTAAATATATTTTATTGCA
>JAOZSF010000249.1:0-2591 GCA_029939815.1 bacterium | reverse complement strand
ATTGCATCATTCATAATTCATAATTTATTCTCGTCATCGTCCCCGACAATGAATTTCTCTTTTTCCGCGTAGATGCCTTCCCCGCGCAGCCAAACGAAAATCGTTTTCCACAATATTTTCATATCGAGCCAAAAGGAATAATTGTCAACATACCACACATCGAATTTTATTCTTTCAGGCCAGGAAAGTGAATTCCTGCCGTTAACCTGTGCCCAGCCGGTAACCCCCGGCCGAACTTCAAGCCGTCGTTTCTGAAAATCGGTATAATTATCAACCTGATATTTTAGAGTTGGCCGCGGCCCGACAATTGACATATCGCCGATAAAAATATTAAATAACTGCGGAAGTTCATCAAGACTTACTTTTCTAAGGAAATCGCCTGATTTAGTTATCCGCGAATCATTTTCCGTAACATGAAAACCCGTTTTTTCCGAACCTTCAGCCATAGTTCTGAATTTCAGGATAGTAAATATTTCCCCGTCTTTTCCAACACGTTCCTGTTTAAAAAGAACCGGACCTTTTGAGTCAAGTTTTATCCAGACAGCAATCGCAAGCATTAAAGGTGAAAGAAAGAGAATACCGATTGCGGACATTATTAAATCGAAAATTCGTTTCATAGTTTTTTACAGTATAATTAATTGTTTGATAGGTATTATATCATAATTTTAAATTCGTGTACATCGAGTTCTTCATGGTGAAAAATATTAGCAAAAATAAAAGAAAATGTTGAAACAATTCATGGGCTTATATTTTACAGCCTTTTTCTGTATAATTATAAATAAATGTACTGTTTTAATATTGATTTATATGTCCTTATGCTGAAAATCCGCCGAAGGATGATAACTTATGTGGTCTAATAAATATTTAAAAACTTTTTTCCCTTTCCTGAACTGGATCGGCGAAATTAAAAATCCGAAAATTTTCCGCGCGGACATTATCGCGGGGATTTCCGTTGCTCTGCTGCTCGTGCCGCAATCAATGGCTTTCGCCCAGCTCGCGGATTTACCGCCTTATTACGGACTTTACGCGGCATTCATTCCACCGGCTATCGCCGCACTGTTCGGCTCATCAAGACAACTTGCCGCCGGACCTGTCGCTACAGCATCGTTAATTACAGCAACAACATTACAGTCGCTCGCGATTCCGGGTACGCAGGCATATTTCACTTACGCGATTGCTCTGGCTTTAATTATCGGAATTATCAGACTGATTATCGGTTTTTGCAAGCTCGGTATCGTTACTAATTTTCTCTCTTTTCCGGTTATTGCCGGATTTACAAATGCGGTAGCGATAATGATTTTCAGTTCACAGATTCCAAACGCTTTCGGTGTTGAAATGGTTAAGAGTCCGGTTTACATCAAAACGATTTGGAGCTCCATAACACATATTTTTACAAATTTTAATCTGTTTACAACGTTAATGTTTGCTCTTGCATTGGTTATTTTGATTATCGCGCGCAAATTCTCAAAAAAATTACCCGCTATTATTTTCGCGGTTGTTGTTACAACTTTAATAGCCTGGAAATTTGGATACAACGGACAAATTGTCGGGACTATTCCTAAAGGAATCCCCTCTTTTAAAATTCCAATATTCGATTTTCACGCCCTGCCTACTCTTTTTATCGGTGCGATAACTATTACGCTCGTTGGCTTAATGGAAGTTGTTTCGATAGCCAAAACAGTTGCGGCAAAAACGCATCAGCACATTGACGTAAACCAGGAAATTATCGGTCAGGGAATGGCAAGTTTTATCGGCAGTTTTTTTCAAAGTTATCCGGTTTCTTCCTCGTTCTCAAGAACAGCTGTCAACTTTAAATCCGGTGCACGAACAGGCTTTTCTTCTGTTGTCGCTTCATTAATGGTCGCAATAACTTTGCTTTTTTTGACTCCACTGTTTTATTATTTGCCTAAAGCGACTCTTGCGGCAGCGATTATGTTCAGTATTGTTACTTTCATAAACTTCAAACCTTTCATTGAAACATGGCGGGTTAATAAATATGACAGCCTGATTTGTGTAACGACTTTTGTCGTAACACTGGCTTTCGCGCCGAGATTATACATTCCGATTTTATCGGGAGTAATTCTTTCGCTGGTATTTTATTTTTACCGTACATTCAAAAAAGAAAAAATAGAAAAAACAGAAAATATTGCTCAAAATATCGATACAGAAAGTTACGAACATATTTCTATTATTCATCTTGACAACCATTTGTATTTTCTGAACTGTGCGGATTTTGAAGATAAAGTCTTAAAAATTATTATTTCAAAACCTGAACTGGATTCAATTATCTTCGATATGAGTAATATTAATTATATCGACTCATCTGCAACTCATGCAATTGAAATTATTATTAATCGACTTGTAGAATCAGGTATAAACTTATACTTCACAGACCTAAACAAAAATGTCTTTAAAACTTTTATTAATTCAGGACTGTTCGAATTGGTCGGCAGCGATTACTTCTTCAATTCAAATGAAGACGCTGTTGAAGAAATAAATCGGGATTTGAAATTAGATTAGTGGATTAAGTCCCCCTTTATTAAAGGGGGATTGAGGGGGATTTCATTTTGGATTATTGGATTAAGTCCCCC
>JAOZSF010000248.1 GCA_029939815.1 bacterium | reverse complement strand
GACCAATATTCCAGAATTATTACTGAAACTAATTTCACCGGCGCAGCCGTTGTTTATTCCTATGATGACCTAAACCGAGTGTCAAGAAAAGACTATTCAGATGGAAGTTATGAGACTTTTACTTATGACAATAATAATAATGTTTTAACTAAAAGAAACAAAAACGGCGCAGAATTTTCTTTCTCTTATAATGCTGACAATCTTGTCACCCTTTCTATAGGAACCGAAGGCGTTACTAACGCATTTGAATATGACAGTTATGGAAAAATTCTCCAAGAAACCGATGCAGAAGGAAATGCAAAAAAATATTTCTACAACAATAACGGTAATCTTTCTATGGTTATTCTGCCGGGTAATATTACTAATCAATTTGAATACGATGTTTACGGAAGACAAACAGCTATAATTGACGGCCGAGGGAATTACACTTATACGGAATATGACTGGCGGGGGAAAACCGTGCGAACTATCGCTAAAGTCGGTGATTCTTCAGAAACCCCTGATAGCGATGATATTGTTACTACTTATATTTATGACGACAGAGGAAGAAATGTTGCGATTATTAACGCGCTCGGTTATACTAATTTTTATGCTTATGACTTGGCAAACAGGAAAATCTCGCAGACTAATCCGGAGAATATTACCAAAACGCTTCAGTATGATCATAACGGAAATATTACAAAAGAATTTTTTCCTAACGGTAATGTTGTTACTAAAACTTATAATCCATTAAATAAAGTACTGCAAATCTCCGATAATATCGGTGTGCTTGAAATTAATGAATATGATTCCGCCGGATTGCTTACTAAAAAAACTAAACAGGGCGATATTATTCAGCGGTTCAACTACGATTCTTTCGGAAAAATGATTGCCGTTTATGATGGATATTCTAATGTTACAAAAAAAGTATATTATCCCGGAGGAAAACTTGTTCATTATTTAATCAACCGTAAAAACCAAACTAACACTTATTTCTACGATGCTTATGACAGACTTGTCGCTAAATATGACGGAAACAATATTCTCGCGGAAAGTAATGTCTATAATAAAATTGGCTTGCTTACTAAAAAAATCGACGCGAAAGGAGATGCAATTTCTTATCAGTTCGATGATGCTGCGCGGCTTACAAAACTTATCTGGGATGACGGCTCTTATCAGGAATTTAAATATGATGCTAACAACAATGCAATATGGCGAAAAGGTGAAGACGGAAATATTACTTTATTTGAATATGATGATTTAAATAGAAAAATTAAAGTCGATTATCCGGATGATAATGACAGCTTTGTTACTTATAACAAACTCAATCAAAAACTAAGCATTAGCAACTCCGCAAGTTATTCAACTTTCTCGTATAATTCTGTCGGCAGAATTCTTCATGTAAATCAGGACGGCTTTTCTGTCGATTATTATCATAGCACTACCTCTGATATTTCTACTATCACCTATCCTTCAACCCGGAAGATAGTTAAAACGCTTGACGCAAGAAGACGGGTCGTAAATGTCGCGGATGTCGATTATTCTTATGCGTCTATTATCTATGACAATCAACTGGTGCAAATCGCCTCAAATGAAAACGGTTGGGTCGTTACTCCATCTGTCGGCGCTAACGGTGAACTGACAAATCTTGTTTATCAAAATGGTGCAGTTACCGGTATCGGCATTAAATATAATCGAGATAAAATCGACCAAATTAGTTCCGCAATCGATGATGTGCTGACTTCTAACTCTTTCCTCTATTCTTATGATAATGCTCAGCGACTTACCGCTTTCCAGAAAGGATTAGTCTTTAATCAACAGATGGCTCATACGAATTTTAATAGAAGTTTTAAGATGGATAACCTTGCTAATATTACTAATCTGATTACAGGCGGAGTTGCACAATCGCGCGCGCATAATAATTTGAATCAGATCACTTCTATCGACGGAACTTCTCTTGCTTATGATAAACGCGGCAACCTTACAAACGATGGCTCTTTCACTTATTTATATAATTATGAAAACCAACTCGTAAGTGTTGATGATGGAACTTCAACCGTCCTTTCAAATGTTTATGATGGTGCGGGCAGACTTATTATCTCCATTACCGCAGGCACAAACCGTTATTTCGTCTATGACGAAATGAATATTATTGAAGAATACATTGAAAACAAAGCAACTCTTAGTAAGTCTTATATTTACAGCAGCGGAATCGATTCCTTTGTCGCTTATGTTAAAGGCGGAATGCCTTTTTATATGCATACTGATGGTAATCAGAATGTCGTTGCTGTGTCTGATGAAACAGGAAGTATCGTTGAACGTTATTCTTATTCCGCTTATGGTGAAGTGACTATTACTGACCCGGCAGGAAATGTTCGCCCGGCAACTGCTATTGATAACTTTCATTTATATACAAGTCGTCGATGGATACCGGAGGCAGGAATTTATTATTATCGCGCGAGATACTATTCGCCCTCACTTAAACGCTTTTTAACTCGTGATCCGGCGGGGACCGTTGATACTCTAAACCTATATCTTTATGTTTATGCGAATCCTGTCAATTTTGTAGACCCGCTCGGACTTGATGTTGAGTCGGGCGTTGAAGCAGGTGATGGTTGCGTTAAGCATACAACTAAAGTTACGTGGGACGCAAGAAAAAATCATATTCTTAGAAAACTGATTAATAAACCCGTTGAGGGATATTTTGAATTCTCTACTGAAATATGTAAAAAATGCTGCCCTAAAGGTTCTAAACACGAAGGCAAAAAAATGCCTAAGATTGAATATGTGTTAAAAGTCGGCGCTACTGTTTCCACAGGATATATCCCGGTTCCGTCCCTCGCTTTTAAAGTTCCTATTATCGGTACCACTATTGGAATTTCGTTTAAACTCGATCTTGAAATTAACGGCTCTCTTAAAATGGGGCATAATAAATGTTACGAATCTTTTACCGGCGGGGGATGCGTCGGCGGATCTGTCTCAGGATCAGCTTGCCTGGGATTGTGCAATGATGACCCGGATGGTGCTTTTGAAGTTGCTGTTGAGGCTAACGCTACGGGCACTATAGAATTCTGTGTGGAAAATAACGGCGCAGGTTTTTACGCAAGGCTTACTGTTTGTTTTCAGGCAAAACTCTATGTTAAAGTTCATGTCGATGTTTGGTGGCTGCCTACTGTTGATAGAGACATAAGTCTTTACGAATCTGATAATCATTGTGGGAATATATTTAATAAATCTTTATAAATTTTTACGGATAATTATGTGTTGTAAAAAAATTATTATATATGCGGCAATCTTACTTGGCATTGTTTCTCAAACTTTCGCCGGAAATACTCTCGCGAGAATTTTACCACGAAAAATCTCGGTTAAGGTTGACCACCCCGAAACGAAAAGCTTTTCGGTGGCGCTTACCAATTCTACAGATAAAACTATTGTCTTTCGTAATTGTAATTTCGATTGTAAATGTCTCGAAATTATTTCTTATTTAAAAAATAATGCGAAATGTGATGCGATAGATGTTAAACTTATGCCAAAAGATATTCTGAAAGTAAACTTTAAAATTAATAGTAAATTCTATACTAATTCAAAAGTTCTGCCGGTCTATTTTTACTTCAATAATCTCGTCCCGGCTGTACAAATAGTTAAGGTAATTGCTGATATAAAAAGCGGTGTTATCCCTAAACCGGAAAATATGGCGTGCATTGTTCCGCAGGGATTTAAAGGAAAAATCGGCAGCTTTGCACTCAAATTTGAAAATCAGAAAATCAAAATCGGTTCCATTAAAGCAAATGCTGATTTTATTAACGCAAAATATAATCCCAAAAATAAAACTATAGACGTTTTTCTCAATAAACCGGCGGATATTAATACCGACGCATGGCTGAATGTTTCACTAAGCCAAATCTCTCACACCGATTACAAATCACAGACCACGGACCACGGACCACGGGCATCGAATCTCAAGAAAAAGCAGAAGAGATCATTCCAGCGTAAACTTCTCCTCCATATCCGGGAAATCAAAACAATTCCCGACCTTTATATTACTCCGGCTTCCATAGACTTTGGAATTATTTCCAAACCGGGCGAAATTACAGGTAAAGAAATCGTTATTAAAAGCAGAA
>JAOZSF010000247.1 GCA_029939815.1 bacterium | reverse complement strand
TACCAAATACCAAATACCAAATACCATTTACTCAAACGGTTTGTTGTCTAAAAACGTTCCGCAGTAAATACAGTACATTTGTTTTCTTGAATTGACTCGTCCGCATTTGGGGCAGTTTCTTGGGCCGGATGATCCTGATTTTCCGTCACGATGTCCGTCTTTCATATCAATTGCAGCGATTAGTTCGGTAAGATTCTCATCATCAAGGTTGGATTTTTCTTTAAGAAGAAGCCAGAGCGCTTCTGTAATCATATAAAGTTTATCAATCTTGTGCTCAAGATATTTAATGCGGAGAGTTTCTTTGCCGTAAGCGGAATTATGGTTGTATGAGTTATCGGTAGAGAAAAGACCTGAAGTTTTCATAATGATTTTTCCAATTCTTTTACATCCGAGTCAACCATTAGCTTCACAAGTTGGTCAAAAGAAACCGAAGGTTTCCAATTGAGTCTTTTTCGCGCTTTTGATGAGTCACCGACAAGCATATTCAAGTCAACAGGTCGGAAGAATTTCGGATCCTGAACAACATATTTTTCCCATTCCAAACCGAGATGAGAAAAAGCTGTTTCTACAAGTTCGCGAACGCTGTGCTCCTCACCGGTGGCGATAACATAATCATCAGGTTCGTCCTGTTGAAGCATCAGCCACATAGCGTGAACATAATCTTTAGCGAAGCCCCAGTCACGATGCGCGTCAAGGTTTCCGAGGTGCAATTCTTTTTGAAGTCCGAGTTTAATTTTTGCGGCGGAAAGGGTGATTTTCCTTGTAACGAATTCTTTTCCACGGCGAGGGGATTCATGATTATAAAGAATTCCCGAGCAAGAGAAGAGACCTAGTTTGTCTCTGTAATTTGCTGTTATGTTGTGAGCGTAAAGTTTGGCAGTTCCGTAAGGAGTTCCCGGATTGAACGGAGTATTTTCGTTTTGTGGTTTTGTTTCCGGTTTTCCGAAAAGTTCTGATGAAGATGCCTGATAAAACTTTACATCCGGTTTGACTCTGCGGATAGCCTCAAGAATTCTTGTAACTCCAAGAGCGTTAACATCGCCTGTAATAACCGGTTCTTTCCATGAGAGGGGAATAAACGACTGCGCGGCGAAATTATAAATTTCATCCGGCTGTGCTTCTTCGATGAGATCGATAAGGGACATTTGATCCATCAAATTGCCCCGCCTGAGAATAATTTTATTTTTCAGGTGTTCAATATTATCCACATAGTCTTCAGGAGCCTGCCTGTCCATACCGAACACGCGGTAATTTTTTTCGAGAAGTAGTTCTGTCAGATATGCGCCGTCTTGTCCTGCGACACCTGTAATAAGGGCTGTTTTACTCATATTTGCAAAGGTGTGGATAAATTAGTTGCTTAAACCAAGTTTAGTTTTTGGATATGCAGTTAACCAGAAAGTTGCCATGACGGCTTGATCGCCGTCTCGAAGTCTGTAAGAAACGGATGTGTCAAGACATTTTTTCCAGTTCTTATAAAGAGTGTATTCCATTTCCTGAAGATTTCCCGACATGGCTTCAAATCTGAGGTCGAAGCCGAATCCCCATCCCCTTGAAAGTTCTCTTGCCCAGGATTTTTGCTTAAATTCTTCAGAGAGCAGGGGAGTGAAGTCATCAAACCAAACTCTTGAACCGACAGTAATGAGATTGGAATAATCGTAAAGATAGTGATAGCCCAGGTCCATGATAAGTTCATCTTTTCTTCCGCGGAGGGATTTAAGCATCCACGGACTTGCAAAAAATCTTTGCACCAGCCAGCTTACGTCCGAGTGAGTATCAAAGTCTGCTCGTGTAATACGGTTATATTTGTCCATATCCCAGATGAAATCGCCTTCGATGGCTAACCAGTCGGTAGGATTCGCGTTAAAATCGATTCCGAGGGCATATTTCGGAGTATAAATCCGCTCCTTATCACTTTCATAAAAAGTGCCTTTTCTTTTTGTATAAGTTGTGGAATAAACAGGATCTTTGAATAATTCTCCTGTATTTCCACGAATACTTTGGAAAACAGTTATGTCTAAAAGATCAACATTCCTTCCACGTCGCTTTATTTGGAAAGCATTTCTGATACCCACATCAAAGCCGTAAGCGGCGCCGTTTTCGGTTCCCAAACCTCCCATACCGAGCGCGCGGAACTTAGGTTCAATAATGTGTCTGATTTTTTCGTTATCCGAGCTAAGATATCTTCTCATCAGTTCACCCATATATGAGCCTTCGAGATTGTAAGTACGATTCATTTTGAAATTTACATTAACGCCCGCATAAGGAAAGACATGAAAAAATCCGCCTTTCTTGTTTTTATTAAATGTATTAATAGGAACACGTGTGTAACGATTGAAATCAGTCATCTGGAAGATAGGAGTTCTGTTTCTTGTATAAGTTGACACCTTTCCGTTTGCGTTAGTCTCATAGATTTCACCTTTGTTGTACTGGCTTACCCAGCCCGCAGATGAAGCAAGGCCGACGTAAGGTTCTATGTTTAGAAAACCGAAATATCGTTTTGGAGCGGAGAGCTTATGATCGGTCCACGCGCGCCATATAGAATAGCTTGATTTTCCGTCCAGGTCTTTATTTTGAACATAATGATAGAAACCGGCTCGGGACTTGCTTTGATAATAAACAGGGACATTAAGCGCTGGAATAGTTAGAATTCTTCTTTTCTTAAAAACATGTCTGAATTCCGGTAATCGTTCGTAAGTGGTATAAAAATCATTTATTTGCTTTACAAGATAAATAGAAACCTCATTATCAGGCCCAATCGGCTTCGTAAAATCAATATATGTGTCTCGCTGTCCGTTTCTGCTGTAATCATCTCTATAAAATTCCTGTGGAAGATCTATATCGCTGAGTAAATCAACCTGCCATGTAAGCAATCCGCCTTTAAGCCAGCCGGCGCCGGGACCGAACTCTTGAGAATGTTCCCAAAGGAAGCGATATCTGAACATAGTATCGCCCTGCTTTTTCTTTGATGTTTGCTTACCCTGAATAAAGTTGCGGCTGACATCATTTAGAAAGAAAGTTTTCCAGTTTCCGGAAAATTTTGTTATATTTGTGTATTGATAATAATAAGAACCGTCAACACCGAATGAAACACCGTGTTTTGAATAAAGTCCCGCATGAGGAGTAATACGCAAATTTTCGCTCTTGAAAATATCAATTGCACCTTCAACAACAGCCCCTTTTTCAGAGTCATATCCGGCTGTTATTTGTACCGGAGCCTGTGAATCGTCTTCACGCATTGTATATGTAAGCTGCGGCAGCCATAGAATTGGAACCCCTTCGAATTTAAGGAAACAGTTTCTGGCTGTTATTCTTGGGCGGCTTTCAGGGTCATTTCTACTTGGAATAACGATAGTTAATTTTTTAGCTTCAAAATAATATAAAGGTTTTTGATATTCAGGAGGACAGGTCGTTACTTTACCGTCATCAACGTGAAACACTCCTGCATTCGGATCTTTTGTAATCTTTTTGCCGTAAGCGTACCATTTTCGCTCATACCAATGACCTTCAAACTGAAAAGGTCCGAAATCTATAACTGCATGCGCGTTTTCGAACTGACCGGCCTGGTTGCTCAAATTATAGATAACTTTCTGACCATTCAGTTCGTAATTCTGATAAACAACACGGGTCCAGCCGGGAGATTGAACAATTTTTGTGTTTTTATCATAAATAATTTCATCAGCATACAGTTGCGCACCTTGATATTTTAATACAACATTCCCGGTCGCATTGATAAGGCCGCCTTTTGACATCCCGAAATTATCAGCATTAAGATCCACCTCATTTTCGCCTGAACCGAAATGAGCGGCAGAAATTATTATTGGCATAATAATTAATGCAAATGTTAATCGTCTGATAATCAGCAAAATGTTTCCCATAAGTTTGTTCTGTTGTATGACAGGTTCGGGACATAATCATGTGGTTCTATATGCCTCATTACCACAAAAAATACGATTAAACCTGTAGCATACGGCTTACATATTTTGTAAGCTTAATAATATTGTTTAAGTATGGTTATTATAACAAATGTCTTACTGAAATGCAACTTAAAACAGGCGGTTGGGTGCATGGAAATTTTCGGGATTGGTAAATGGAGGGTCAGCGTCCATTCCATGG
>JAOZSF010000246.1 GCA_029939815.1 bacterium | reverse complement strand
GACCCGAAGGGCTGATTAACTCGGGCGTTACCGCCGTGCCGTGCGCGGCACGGCGCTTACTATATAATTATACGACTAAAAGTTACATAGCATTACTTAAACAACGATATTGCTTACTATATTGCTCCCGAATTTTTGTGTGTGCCGATAGTTCAAAGCAAGATGCTGCTTTAGCTACTATATCTTGAAATCTTCGCCAAGATATATTCTTCGCGCTTCAGGGTCGTTTATCAGTTTGTCGGCGGTGCCTTCAATCATTATTTCACCGGAGTTTGTGATATATGCCCTGTCAGTAACACTTAATGTTTCACGAACATTGTGATCAGTAATAAGAATTCCCATATTCCTTTTTTTCAAATCACGGATAATCTGCTGAACATCCGCAACGGCAATTGGATCAACTCCGGAAAAAGGTTCATCAAGAAGAATAACGGATGGATTGGTAACAAGCGCGCGAGCGATTTCGAGTCGTCTTCGTTCGCCGCCTGAAAGAGTGTAAGCTTTGCTTTGCGCCAGTCTGTCGATACCGAGTTCTTCGAGCAATTCGTGTGCTCTGCGCTTAATTTCCGCGCGGGGAATCGGTAGTGTTTCGAGAACTGCGATAATATTTTCGAGAGCGGTGAGCCGTCTGAAAATTGACGGTTCCTGCGAGAGATAAGCCATTCCTCTTTGCGCGCGTTCGCACATGGGAACGTTTGTAATATCAACATCTTTAAAGAATACTTTCCCTTCGTTTGGTCTTATGATACCGACGATCATATAGAAAGTAGTAGTTTTTCCCGCGCCGTTTGGCCCGAGCAATCCAACGATTTCGCCTGACCGAACGTTAATACTGACTTGATTAACGACATTACGCTTACTATAAGTTTTGACGAGAGATTCTGTATATAAGATAGGTTTTTCGTTCATATTAAAATCCACTAAAATCGATATTATTTTTACCTGACATTTTCATTTTTGCTTTTGCAACGCCTTCAAAGGTGACTTTACCTGTTAAAACATTATATTTAATGACTTCGGCACTGATTTCCTGCCCGCCTTTTATTTTAACGACCGGGTTTCCTGTAAATCGGATAACGTTCTCGTTTCTATTCCATACGGCTTTTTTGCCGTAAAGGCTTCTTTCGGGAGTTTTGATAACAACATCCCCTGTAGCAACAATTCTTGTAAAATCTTGTTTTCCGTCAGAATTAATTCCTTGAAAAGCAATAACTTTATCCGCCATAAGCGACTGGTCATCAAGTGCCACGACAACATTTTTTTCAGCCACCATGCAATTCTCTTTTTGGAGATACTGCATTTTATCCGCATTAATAGTAACCGGTGCTTTTTTCTTTTTTTCGGCTTTTTCCACCGCATTCGCCGGTATAGCGATAAAAGTTCCCAGAAGAGCCGTGATAAATATAACAGTAATTTTTTTCATAAGAATCCTTATTTTAAATTTTAAAAGTTTTTCTATTCAAAAAATTTAGCTTTTTCGCTCGGTGAAACCTGAAAAACCATCTGTGGACTGGGATAAAAATCACATTTCTGCGTTGTAAGATCATAAATGATACGCTCGGCCTTGATATAGGCAGGTCCCTGCTTAACCATTGGCGGTCCACCTGTAAGTGTAATTGTATTGTCTTTTTTATTCCATACCGCTTTGTCACTAGTAATAACAACAGCTTTATCATCGCTTGATATTACTACATTCCCCACAGCAACCACGCGGCTGAAGCTGCCAACATCTGAGGCTGATTCCAGACTGCTGCCACTTTTTTTATTTTTTTTATCTTTATCGTTGCTAAAATAAACAGTAGCATTGTCGGATTTTAATATTCCTTTTGAATCACGAACAACAACTGAGCCGCGAAGATAAACGATCCGCTGTTCATAATCACATTCAAGTTTATCGGCATTAATGCGTGTGGGGGTTGCGTTTGTTTCTACAGCGAGTAAATTTACTGAAGAAAAGACGACAAACCAGCAAGCAGCAGTCAAAAATAATATTTTGTAACTGTTTATTGTATTTTTTAAAGTTTTCATAAAATTATTTTGGAAGGTTTAAACCCAGTTCATCTGATTTGCGCAATGAATCAATTTGAACATTTTTCAGAAGTCTGAATATTTTTTTTTCTGTGTTAAGATACATACCAATTCCCGTCATCACTCCGTCCCCGGAGATTATTTCGACATATTGGTCTGTAGTAAGTTCTCTTTTATTTTTATTGTAATAAGCCACTTCAGTCATTATAATTATTTCACTTCCGTCTGTCTGAATAATTGTGGCTCTTAAGTTATGCACCTTCAGCCGATTTTTTTTAATACTTTCGGCATGTGAACCTGTAAACTCGAATTTTACTTTTCCGGACTCTTCGATTTCGGTAACCGTAATTCCTTCTTTTACGGTCACGGCATCAATTATATTATCATCTTTTTTATCGTTGGATTTCGCTTCCGCGCAAAGCGGCATTATGGAAACAGCGATTAAAAGAGTAATTATTTTTAAAAATTTCATTTTTTGCTAAGTAGTTTTTAAGGACCGGCTAAGTATCTGTCAGTAACGTTTTCCCATTGACCTTTCTGTTTTAAAAGAAAGTCTATTGCCTCTCTCACAGCCCCTTTCCCCCCTGATTTTTCCGTAATAAAGTCCGCGTTTTCAATCGCTTCGGGCACTGCATTGGCAACCGCAACAGCCAGTCCAACTTTTCTGAACACGGGTATATCCACGAGTTCATCTCCAATATAACATATTTCTAAAGGATTGACGTTATTAGTTGAAATATATTCATTAAGCGCTTCAATTTTATTTTTAGCATTCTGATAAACAGTTTCAATTCCAAGGTCAGAACATCTGTGGGAAACGACGTTTGACTGTCTTCCAGTAATAATAGCCGTTGAATTTCCTGCTCTCATCCATAATTTTATTCCGTGTCCGTCCAGGACATTGAATCCTTTTATTTCATCGCCGGTACTACTAAAGAATAATGTTCCATCGGTAAGCACGCCATCCACATCAAGAATTAAATGATTAATATTGTTAAAATCTATTTTAAGGTTTTTATTTTTTGCAATCATTTTTAAAAGTTTTACCGGTTACAGATTCAATAGTTCATCGTCATCCAGCAAGCCAATAAGGTGATTATTATCATCAAGAACGGGCAGCTGGCTGAATTTTGTTTTCCCGCTCCGCATTATCTGAGCGGCTTCAATTGCAAGGCGGTCAAAGCTGATGGTTGTCGGATTTTTAGACATAACATTTGACACAGGTTCATTAATCACGGCTGAATTTTTTAAAATATTACGTCTAAAATCGCCATCACTGAAAAAACCTGCCAGGGAATCATTTTCATCTACTATACAAGCTGCACCGTTTCTTGTTTCGGTCATTGCGACAATAACATCTCTAACTATTGTTTCCGGAGAAACTTTAACTAACCGGTCTCCTTTTCTCATCACATCTTTAACTTTAAGAAGTTTTCTGCCGAGGCTTCCTCCGGGATGCAGTTGAGCATAATCCTCCGGCTTAAAATCCCGTTTGGCAAGAAGAGCCATAGCAAGCGCGTCGCCCATAGCGAGCTGAGCTGTTGTAGATGCAGTTGGCGCTAAGTTAAACGGACACGCTTCCCGTTCAACAAAAGTTGATATTATTAAATCGCTCTGCCGGGCAAGAGTTGAATCAACATTTCCAACCATTGCGATTATTTTAGCTCCGATTTTTCTTATTGTTGGAAGTAAACGAACTATTTCTTCGGTTTCACCGCTGTTTGATATAGCTATAATAACATCTGAATCAGTTATCATACCGAAATCACCGTGTATCGCCTCGGCAGGATGAACATTTGTTGCCGGAGTTCCTGTACTGGCAAGAGTCGCGGATATTTTCTTACCTATAATGCCGCATTTTCCCATTCCTGTAATAACAACTCTTCCTTTACATTCTATAATCATTTTTACAGCTGCGTCAAACTGATCATCTATCATGTCGACAAGTTTCCCAACTGATTCGGCTTCAAGTTCGAGAACTTTTTTTGCTATTTTTTGGCTATCGGTCATGTATTTGTACTTCGTATTTTGTTCTTTGTTAGTTATCCGTTACTACTAACTATTAACTACTAACTATTAACTACTAACTA
>JAOZSF010000245.1 GCA_029939815.1 bacterium | reverse complement strand
ACTATATAATTATACGACTTGTCTTATAATATTGATATAACAACAAAAAGCTGCAAAAAGTTATAAAATTTTGAAATTTTTTAACTTATGCAGCAATTTGTTATCTAATTATCTATTTTTTCTTTGAAACAAGAATTGTTCTCATTCTCGGATGAGATAGTTTTCTGTTTATCTCAAGCAAATCATCATATTCATCAGCAGGAATTACAGCCGGATCTATATTTACAGAGTCAATAATTTTAATTTTATTGCCCGAAACTGTCGTTTTCATCGTAATGGTTCCCGCGTCTTCAGGAGCTTTCCATGTGATATCCGGCGGAACAAGCTGAACATTATCAAATCCTGCCGGGAGTTCAACAGAAGCGGTAAGGGTCATTCTGGTTTTTGAGTTCCATGAGATAGGATTATCGCGAACATCAGAATTCAGACCGAGGATATTATTCAATCCGATAGGAACTTTGAGGTAAAGAAAATCACCGTCCCTGATCGCGAATTTATCTACTTTAACCGTGAGCTGTTCGATTCCGGGATATCCGTCAAATTTAGTGATAAGGTCACCGACCGGAGTTGCTCCCTGTGAAATAGCGGTGACAGCATTTTGGAAATAACGTTTTCTGTCTTCCGGAGTTATTTCCGCGAAATATTTTTTATCGGATGCGTAGCTTGTACCGTAAGATTTAGTTGTTTGAGTTATTTCCGCGTCACCGTTTTCAGATAATTTTATTATGTATTCTATTTCGCTTTTATCAGTTTTATTTGGTGCTGCATTAATAATGCTGATCTCCCCTTTCGGTAAAACAAGGCCCGTACGACCGTCATGCGGAGTTGTTCCAAGCGCGGCATACTGCGAAGTATCATTCAGATAAATATCAGTTTCTCCGGATTTAACTTTAACAAGAACTCCGCCGAAAGTTGAACGCAGCGGATATTCTATCATAGGTTTTCTTACTTTCTCAACCATTGACAGCCATGATGAAAGAACGAACTGCGGTTTTAAGCCGATCGCATTAAGCATTGAATAAATGACGATTGCTTTATCCGCGCCGTTACCGTATCCGTCTTTTAAAGTTGTGTCAGCGGGAGTAACAGCTGATAACGGCATTGAAACAAACGAAGGACCCGCGGAACGGATATTTTTTGTAACGAAATCTCTTATCGCGATAATTTTTTCGTCATCCGTTTTAGATGTCGCAGTTAACTCTTTCGCCTTTGCAGCGCATTGCGCCTGTCCGGTTGCAGCTTTAAGAAACGTTCTGCCTATCTTGTCAGCATAATCAGGCCAGTTGCCCGTTGAAAGAAAGATTGTAGGATTAAAAGAATACCACGGCGGCAAACTGCTTTCTTTTCTGACCGGTCGTTGATCGGTAGCGATCCATTCATATATTTTGGAGCCGTTTTCTTCATTTTCCGAGAATTCGATTTCATCTGAATCCGGATTTTTCATTTTAATTTTTGCATCCGCCGGCAGAGTAACTTTAACAGTTTCGTCATCAATAGTATCAAAGCTGTTAAAAGATTTTCTCATAGCGAAGAAAGGATGCCTTTTATAAGTCCTTTTTATTTCGTAATAAATAATGTTATCAACATCAACATCCGGTAAACTTGCAACGAGAATTTTTCCCGGAGGATATCTCGGCGCGGAAGCCACCCATCCCGCGTCCATTAGATTAAGTTCTTTTTTATTGAGTTCTTTTTCGTTTCCGTCTGTATCTGTAACAACAGCTTTAACAATTTCCACCTTTTCCCACGCGGGATTATAGTGGATTTTAAGTTCCGCGTTATCTTTTTTTCCGGCATAGGTAAGAATTTCTTTCGTAACTTTAGTTGTTGTCGCCCAGTTTCTTGAATTTTTGACATCTGTTTCAATAATTCTTTCTGTTATTTCGACATCACCTTCCGGAGTATAAGAATACGTACTTTCGCCGCTGTCGAAATCATCATCATCGTCCATTCCTGAAGATGAAACAGTGGTAAAAATAGGTTGTTTACGGTTATTATACTCGATTTTTTTCAGAATCCCTTTCATTTCCAGATATTCATTTGTCGAAAATTCAACCCCTTTAACTAAAAATTCCCCTTTACCGGAAAGTTTACCGTTTTCAGCTTTAAGTTCCGCTGACCATTTAATCATATCATTATCGATCGTATCATATTTTGGCAGTGATACTGGTTGACCGGCAGCGTCTTTTAAATCAAGTTCAACTGTTTCTTCAATTCCGCATGCGAGATCGGTTTTCAAGGGATATTTTCTTTTATCGAGACCGAAACTCCCGCTTAAAATTCTGTTTGCCAGACCAACTGAAGGACCGAACCACGGCACACTGATCATAGTTTCTTTTTCACCCGAAATAAATAAATCGGGAGCTGTATATTCAATATTAACAACTATCGGCTCTGTTAAATCCATCATATCATCCGGCTTGAGAGTGAAATCTGTAACTTTTGCTCCCGGAGCGACTTTTTTTACAATACCTTCAAACACACGGCGGATTTCATCGAGTTCCATTTTAGCGAAAGCGCCGCGGTACATTCTGTCATTAATACCTTCAAAAACGATTTTAGAGTCAGCTTTCAGATTGCCTTTACTGTTATATTTCGCTTCTGTAGTTATTTTAACGAGATTTTTTTCAGCGGGGATAATCGGCGTTGTTTTAAGTTTTTCTCCTCTTGAATTTGCAACCATATAACTGCAGTTATTCAGATAAATCGGCAGTAAATCTTTTGTTGTTTCATCGGTAGTATCCATCAGAATGTAAGAACCGTCCTTATTTCTCACAGCGGTAATCGCGTGATTAAAAAACGCGTTTGGAACTTCCTGGTCCTTTTTAGGTCGACCGCCAAGCATTAACGTTGTGTAAGCGTCAAATCCCGCGATTCTAAGCATCGCGGCGAGTAAAGCGGCTTTATCACGACAAACACCGTATTTGTTTTCAAACGTTATTGATACATCATGCGGCTCGTAGCCGGGCGCGGTATCTTCGGTAGTGATACCCATATAGCGGATTTTTTGCGAAACGTATTTAAACAGCGCTTTTATTTTCTTATCAGGGTCGGTTATATTCGCGGTTAATTCTTCAACTTTGTTTGACATTTCAGGAGTTACGGCTTTTAATCTCGGCTCACAAAGTTTATAATACCATTTTGAAAGTTGTTCCCATTTCGGGATTGTGCTTAAAAGTAAATGCTGGAGCGGTTTATAACCGGGCATTCCCGGTTCGGAAAACATTCTTGGCACATCGCGGACAACCCATTTATGCGTAACTGTAGAAGTTCCCGTTTTTTTTGTATATTTAACGGTGTTTGTGATTTCATTTTTTATAACAATGTGCTTCAATGGACGTTTTTTAGGCGCAATGACTTCAATAGTCTGGTGCACGATTGGTATAGGCGCTTCCATCACTTCAATATCGTACCAGGTATTTGGCACCCGCGACTTATTTTCTGTTTTTTTGGTGAGCAGTCTTGCCATATCGCCAATTTCGAGATCCGGGAAACTTATTCTTACAACCCTGCTGTTCGGATTATAAATATTCATATCCATTTGCGAAGCTTCAACCATGTCTTTCGTATTTTTCTCAATATCAACAGGGATTATTTTACCGTTTGGTTTGATTATCTGAACTTTCAAAACTACTGCGGTTCCATAAGCGACGTCATACCAAATAGAACTGGTTCTATTACCTCTTTTTCCTTTTTCGGTGAGAATTTTTATGCACTGATCGTTAATTGATTCATAAGTGCCATTGGGATTATATTTTGTTTTTGTATAATCGGCAATAATAACTTCATCGGAATTCGGAAAGGCGTTTGTTGTGGCTTTCCCCCCTGCTTTAATCATTTCGGAGGTTGAAATTAAACCTTTGATATTTTTACTTTTTGCGGCAAAAGTGGATGCAACTGATAAAAATAATACTGCAATAATTATTAAAATCTGTTTTGTTTTCATTTTATATCCTTTAGTGGTTGATTAACTGATTTTTTTAATTTAACTGTTTATTATAAGAAAACTTCGTATTTAAGTCAATAATTGTTTATTTTTTTGTTTTATGATATAATATCTTTGTTATCAGACATTTTGCATCTTAAATTTCAAAATCGGAGGGAATATCATGAAAAAA
>JAOZSF010000244.1 GCA_029939815.1 bacterium | reverse complement strand
ATAACGGCTATGCAGGTCATTCCCGGGGATGGATTAGTGGATTAGTGGATTAGTGTGAAAAATTATGCAATTCTCAAATTTACAAATTCTAAAATGGCGGTGGAAATCAAATGCTTAAAATGGTATTATAATAAGGACATAATACTTAACCTAAAAATATTACAATAAATTGAGCGGTATTTTAGAAAATATTAAACTGCAATTGAACTTTTTACTTTCCAGATTATGGGATCAACCTCAGAACTTTCTGGAAATAATTATTCTTGCTACTATTGTTTATTACGCAATACTTTTCATCCGTGGAACCAGAACCGTTGCTGTCCTGCGCGGCGCTCTTCTTCTCGCCGCATTGTTCGGGCTTGCAAAATGGCTTCATTTTGACACAATAAATCTTGTATTCAAAGGTGCGGCAAATATTATTCTTTTCGGCTTTATTGTAATGTTCATTCCTGAGTTGCGCCGCGCGTTAATTGCGATCGGCAGACAAACATTTGTTCGCCGCGTTATCGGAACAAAATTATTAACCCTTTCTCCGATAGTTGATGCCGCAAAATACTTTGCAACAACCAACACGGGGGCGCTTATAGCAATTGAACGGTCGGTTGGGCTTCGCAACTACACACAGTCAGCCGTAATTCTTGACGCGGAATTAAGCAATCCGCTTTTGAAAAATATTTTTTATCCAAAATCTCCGCTTCACGATGGAGGGGTTATTGTTGAAGGCGGTCGTATTCTTGCAGCGGCATGTATTTTCCCACTGTCAACAACTCCCAGTTCTTATATTATGGGAACACGTCACAGAGCTGCTCTCGGTATGAGCGAAGAGACCGATGCGCTTGTAATCTGTGTTAGTGAGGAGACCGGCAAAATAAGTATTTTTGAAAACGGCGAATGCGAAGATGATGCATCGATAAATACACTAAGCAACCGCCTTGCGCAAATTTCTGTTTAGAAATGGTTCATGAACGTCAATATATTTTACTGAGACTAAATTTACTGATCGACATGTTGCTCGCCATGCTCGCGCTTGTTGCCGCATATTACACGCGTTCACTTCTTGCGTATTTCTATGTTGATTTTGCTTCTGTTCTTCCTGTCTGGTTTCCTGAAATAATTCCTTATGAAGAAAGTCATCTTTTCAAAGAGTATTTATGGCTGTTTCCGTCATGCGCCGTTTTATGGCCATTGGCGCTTAATCGGTGGGGTTATTACGACCTTTATGATTTCAGAAACGCCGGAATCCGACGGCGGGCGGTGGTTAAAGCTTCAGCCTTTTGCGGGATTTTTCTTGTAACGGCAATCTTTGTTTTCAAACAGCAGTTTATCGCCCGTATTGTTGTTGTCGGTACTGCTTTGTGGGCAACCGGGCTGCTTATTATTAAAGATAATATCATTCGGTCAATTTTTATAAATCTTAACAAAAATCCTGAATATTTCCACAATATACTTGTTGTTACAGAATCCGGGAAAAGCCAAAAAGCGAAAAAGCTTGTTGACCAGTACAAAGAATGGGGATTAAGAATAAGCGGTGAGTTGGATATCAATTCAATAAGCAGCGAATCCTTCACGGAAAATATTACTCATTCTCAGGTTGATGAAGTTATTTTCGCGGTTAAACCTGATTCTTTATCCAAATTAACTGAATATATAAACATTTGCGAGCAGCTTGGAATTAAAACGATAATTTTTCTTGATGTTTATAAGCCGGTCATTTCAGCCGCTAATACGGAATATCTTTTTGGGATTCCGATGTTAACTCTCAGCCCGACAACAAGAAATTTCGGCTCATTAACTGTCAAGGTTTTCTTTGACCGTGTTGCGGCATTATTTTTGCTCATTATTCTTTCCCCGTTGCTTATTATAATTTATTTTGCTGTAAAGTTAACTTCAAAAGGACCCGTTATTTATAAACAGCAACGATGTGGCATCAACGGTAAAAACTTTACATTCTATAAATTCAGGTCTATGTATAATAATGCCGCGGAAATAAAATCAACTCTGCAGGATAATAACGAAATGGCAGGATGGGCATTTAAAATTAAAAACGACCCGCGAATAACTCCTGTAGGGAAATTTATAAGAAGATTCAGCTTCGATGAATTACCACAACTTTGGAACGTTCTAAAAGGAGATATGAGTCTGGTCGGTCCACGACCCGCACTGCCTGAAGAAGTGGAAAAATTCAAACTGTGGGAAAGGCGAAGGCTTTCTATGAAACCCGGGATGACCGGTCTGTGGCAGGTCAGCGGACGCACTCAGCTTCCAAATGACCAATGGGTTGTTTATGATTTGGAATATATAGACAACTGGTCGCTTACAAATGATATAAAAATTATTTCCAGAACTTTACTGGTGATAGTTCGGGGTGACGGAGTTTAGTTATTTTAGATTTTAGATCTTATATTTCGCGTTAGCGTCCGGCGTACGTGTCCCGCGCATGCTGGGATGCCGGATGGATTCTGGACTTTGTATCTTTAAATAGTGCCTGACCGAAAACCCCGTTTTTTTGCAAAATGGGTATTTTGGATGGCAAAGTGATTTTTATTCAAAATTAATGCCTTGGGGCATTGATGCTGAATAAAAATTGATTTGACGCCAAAAGAAACGTTTCCGATTTGTCGGTCGAAGATGCAAATTATGGGGTTTTCGGTCAGGCACTAAATAGTAAACGCCCCGCAAACAATTGTGTTTGCGGGGCGTTTTAATATGGCGACCCCAAGGGGATTCGAACCCCTGTTGTCGGGATGAAAACCCGGTGTCCTGACCTGACTAGACGATGGGGTCGTATAGTCTTTATTCAAATATAAAAATCATGGTGAGCCGTGCTGGATTTGAACCAGCGACCCTCTGATTAAAAGTCAGATGCTCTGCCAGCTGAGCTAACGGCCCGTCATGATTTTGGTTAAGATAATATTCCTATCACCTCAACGAGCAGAGATTATATCAAAAGTGTTTTTTAAAATCAAGTGCAAAACATTTTTGACTCAAAAAGATTTTTATAAACATCAGGCCCCTTATTAAAAACCGCTGTCGCCTGTAAAATTATTTTGATTTTTATTTGCTTTTATGTTAGAATATTACGTAGTCCTCCCTTAAAAACCACTTAAAAGTTGAATTAATGGGAGATTCAAGTTGAAAAAGCGCGTAAAACATTGCAAAGTTTTAAAAGACACTTGATAAAAACAAGTATTTTTTTTAATAACTTTATATTAACAGCTTTAATAAATCGATAAAAACCAAACCTAAAAACCATGAAAAATATTCCCGTCTTGCACGTTGAAGAAAAAACTCTCGCGGAAGCTTATGAAAAAGCTCTCATTTCTCTATATAATAACGGCGTGAAATTCCCCACTCAATACGACAAACCGGGTGACCCGCTGAGTCTTGACGCAACTATGAATATAACCGTTTTGGATCCGCTTGCCGACCCGATGATTCATAAAGCCTTTCCGGGCGGAATTGACGACCTTAAGGAATATGTCTTGGAAGTAAAAGGCATCAAAGATCATTGGATTAAAAACATGAATGATCCCGATGATACAAGGTGGGAATACACTTATCACGGCCGGCTTGCCGCTTACGGTTCGTGGAACGAGCTTCAAAACGGCAAATCAGTTATTGCCGGAGATTTCAAGATTGACCAGATAGAAAAAGTAATTAAGAAGCTTTGCGAGCAGCCGTTTACACGACAGGCGCAAATGATTACCTGGATGCCGAATATTGATTTTGATTGTTACGACCCACCATGTTTGCAATCGATTTGGTATAGAATTCTCGAAGATGAAAATGGTGTTTGGTGGCTAAACTGCAATGTTAGATTCAGAAGTAATGACGCCTGGGGAGCGAATTTTATGAACATGTTCGGATTCACAATGTTCAATAAAGAAGTTATCGCCGCGGAAGTTGAAAAGCGAACCGGTAAAACGGTAAAATTAGGAAGATTGAACTGGCATGCCGATTCTTATCATATTTACGGAAAAGATATTATTCACGCGAAAGAAAGACTTTTTGACAGATTGGAAAAGACGGAATTCGAGGACAGAGTTTTTGACCTGAATGATGAAATAATCCGCAGTATTTATGACGAATCGGAAGCGTTGGTAATTGAGAAAATAAAGAATTACGATGCTGA
>JAOZSF010000243.1 GCA_029939815.1 bacterium | reverse complement strand
CATCCCAATCATAATCCAAATCATCAAAATCCATTGTTGTCTCCTTTTTTCGAACTATATAATTATATGACTTTGTTAATAATCTAAATATAATATCAAAAATGTTGCTGGAAGTCAAGCTGATTTAACAAACACTTGACTAAAGCAACAAAATGTTGTATAATTGTGCATATAGATAGTTATATAACTTTTATTTTTGTGGGTATTTATGTATGTATGAAATAATTAAACATTTTAAGGAGTTTCTAAAAGACAAAACTTCCATCTCTCTCCCAATCGCAAAATTTTATGTGCGATGGGTGAATCTTTGCTGTGATTATTTAAAAATCGAGACGGGAATCGCCATTAAACATGAAAGGAAAAATCGATTTTTGTCACATCTTGCCGAAACTTATGAGGAATGGCAGGTAAACCAAGCAAATTACGCGTTAAATCTTTACAACTATTTTTTGTCAGTTTATGATAAAGAAATTCCAGCCGAAAAAATTAATTCAGCGGCCGAATGGATAATTCTTGCCGATAAAATTCATAACGCGATGAGATTAAAACATTTATCTCGCCGAACAGAAGAAACTTATTTAAAATGGATAAGAAATTTTTACAGTTTTATTAATCATAAACGACCCGAAGAATTAACACCCGAAGATATGCGTGATTTTTTGAGTTATCTTGCAACTGAGAGGAAAGTATCCGCCTCAACCCAAAATCAGGCATTTAATGCATTACTATTTATGTTTCGTAACGGATTAGGGAAAAACGATTTTAAAATTGAAGATACGGTTCGTGCAAAAGTTAAAAAACGCATTCCGGTTGTGTGTTCCCGCGAAGAAATAGAAAAGATTTTTGCAAAGATGAGAGGAATTCCTCTGCTAATGGCAAAATTAACTTACGGAGCCGGACTTCGACTAAGGGAATGTTTGCAGTTACGTATCGGCGATGTAGATATTGAACGGGGAATAATTACAGTTCGCTGTGGGAAAGGAGATAAAGACAGGTGTACACTTTTGCCTGAATCAGTTAGAAATGAATTATTACGGCAAATAGAGTATTCACGCGGAATTTTTGAAGATGACCGCAGGCATAAAGTGCCGGGTGTTATGCTTCCAAACGCACTTGAACGCAAATATCAAAAAGCGGGTACAAAATGGGAATGGCAATGGTTATTTCCGGGACAGAAATTATCACTTGATCCAATAAGTAAAAAAGTCCGGCGGCACCATGTTCATCCGGTTGTGTTCCAGCGAGCATTTGCCAAAGCAGTAAAAGAAGCAAAAATACCTAAAAGGATTACTATTCATACTTTACGGCATAGTTTTGCAACTCATTTATTAGAAAAGGAAACCGATATTCGTACAATTCAGAAATTGCTGGGACATTCAAATTTACAAACAACAATGATTTACACCCATGTAGCCAAACGGAACGTTCTTGGGATAAAAAGTCCGCTGGATGATTGATAAAAATCAATGGCAAGAGTTTATCTCTCCCGATTATCGTTTTACTTGCAATCCCGAAAATTTCCATGCGCCGATTTTTTTGCTACTGCACAAAATATTTTTTAAAAATGATATAATAGTAATGTTGTTTTTGTAAAATGAATTTAACATTATTTGGAGAGAAAATGAAAATTGTTGTTAAAAAATTATTACTTATCTCTTTAGTTTTATTTGTAAATGTCGGCTTGGCACAAATACTTTACGTCTCGTCTGAGTCAGGGTCAGATTCTAATCCCGGTACAGACAATGCTCCGTTTAAATCCATTCAAAAAGCAGTTGATTCCGCCTCGAACGGTGATGAAATATATATCGCCGCTTTCGATGTTGACAGTATCAGTTCTTCAAACTCATGCACTTATACCGGAACCGGAGATAATGTTATTGTTTTAACGAATAATATAAATCTTTCTCTGTTCGGCGGGTACATTTATACACATATCATTGGAAATAACTGGTTTCGCGGAATTATTCCCTCTAAAGTTGACGGAGAAAATTCCCGCCGCTGCCTACATATTAATAATAATGAAAGCATAACAAACGAAATCGGTGAGATCAGTTTCGAAAACGGAAAAGCTGAACGCGGGGGGAATATTTACGCGGAATCCGGGAACATACAATTTCTTGCCACAGTAATTAAAAACGGTACAGCTGTTTACGGTGGCGGAATTTATCTCGAAAATTCATTTATTAAGTTCTCCACTAACGGAATATCAGGCGGAATTATACCGGAACTTAACGGTCTCATCTTAATACAAAATAATTACGCCGATTACGGCGGTGGAATGTATATCGATGGCGGTATGCCTATGCTTTTCGGTATGGGCTTTTACCAAAATACCGCCGGGCAAAACGGCGGCGCAGCTTATATTGACCGCGGAGCTCCGATTATCATTGCCGGCGCAGCACTTCAGAATTATTCGTCAAATTATGGCGGCGCTTTTTATCTTGACAGTTCCGCGGCGCGTGTAGCGCAAATGGAAATAAAAAATAATTACGCTGTCGATGGCGGTGCGTTTTATATTGACGGACCTCTCGCATTTTCTCAAACAACAGTTCCGGTTATCGTTAATAATTATGTAATATCAAATGTCGCGTCACGGGCTGGCGGAGGATATTATTTTAAACTCGCGGTCGCCGGGCTTGTTAATAATATTATTGCGGAAAATTCCGCTACTGACGGCGCGGCAATGTATCTTTACGGTTCTTCTCCTATTTGTTTTTTCTCAACGGTTGTTTCAAATTCGGGCAATGCCGCTGTTTATGTAACTCACCAACCGGGACAAATATGGCCGCCGATTGCGCCGATTCCTTCTTATCCGTCTTTTACAAACAGCATTTTTTGCGGTCATCAATCAACATTTTTTGTCGATTCTACCGGGTTTTCTCCTCCACTCGAAAATAGCGTTGGCCTCGTTGCAACTCTTTGGCATAATACCGGAAGTGAATTTTCCGGTTCCGGCGATTGGTCAACTTTAAGCAACTATTACGGTGATCCGTTGTTCACATGCACAGGTGGACTGCCGGATTGTCCCCGCCCTTTCCATATTAGTTCTAATTCGCCTGCGGTTGATGTTGGTGTTGAAGCGGATCCATATTTATTGCCGGGCTCCGATATGGTTTTTGATATCGATCTTAATTTGCGACCTTCCGGTAAAGGATATGACCTTGGCGCGGACGAAGTCGTTGTCAGCAACTCTTTCGGATTAAAACTTGTGCCGGAATCTATTACTCATCCGGCAAATAAAAGTACGACAATTACAAATGTTCATCTTCTCGTTAATGCAGGCGGAATTACCAGGAATGTTTCGCTTTCATTTACTAACAGCATTGCTTCATGGGCCGCGGATGTTTCCCCGGCGAGTGTTGTCCTTCCGGGTGAGAATTATACAAATATTACTGTTGTAATTACTGTTCCGGCTAATGCTGAACAAACAAACAACACTGTTATTTTTGCCGTGGCGGATTCGGAAACGAATTCCGCAATTGATATCACTCCGGTCGGAATAGACACGAATGTTTATAATCCTAATGTATTGAGTTATGGAATTTATTGGTTTGGCAAAAATAATCAAAAAGAAAAATTCGTTGTCGGTGAAACTAATAAATTTTTCAATCCCGAAAAACCAACTCACATTTTTGTTCACGGTTGGCAGCCGAATATCTCTGCCGTTTACCCACCGACCTTTATTTACAATTACGGCGAAACAGGTGTGGTGGATACCGCTTTCTCATGGATTACAAACGGCTGGAATGTAGGAATATTTTTCTGGAATCAGTTTTCTGATGAAAATCTCGTTACAAATGCCGAAATTAAAATATGGACAACTAACAGTCATGTCAGAATGAGATGGAAAAACGGTATGGGGCTTTATGAAGAAGCTCCCGAAGGAACCAAATCCGCCGCGGAACTTTTCCTTGATGACTATATTGGCGCAATGACTAATCAAAACTTTACAGGAGGGAATATCAGAATTTCAGGTCATTCACTCGGTAATCAAATGGCTGTTAGAATGACAAAACTGCTCGCGGATAAAATTACTTCCGGCATCGCCCCGGTAAATATTTTACCGGATAGAATTGCCCTCCTCGATCCTTACTGGTCGATAGGTCAAAAATCTTATCTCGGCGGGAAGAAAAATT
>JAOZSF010000242.1 GCA_029939815.1 bacterium | reverse complement strand
GAACATCGAACGTCCAAACTTAATCCACAATTCTAATATTCAGTTCCGCAAGTTGCTCGGGTAAAACACTTGACGGAGCGCCAACAAGCAAATCCTGAGCTTTTGAATTTTTCGGGAACGCGATTACTTCGCGGATACTCGGTTCATTTGCAAGAAGCATAATTAATCTGTCAACTCCCGGTGCGATTCCGCCGTGAGGTGGAGCGCCGTATTCGAACGCACGGATCATATGTCCGAAATGTTCATCGACTTCTTTTTTATTATATCCGCCGATTTCGAAAGCTTTATACATAATTTCCGGCTGATGATTTCTAATTGCACCGCTTGAAAGTTCAACACCGTTGCAGCAAATATCATATTGATAAGCCACGATGTCGAGTGGATTTTGTTCTTCCAAAGCTTTCATTCCGCCTTGCGGCATTGAGAAAGGGTTATGTGAGAAAACAATATTTCCGGAGTGATCTTCTTTTTCATACATCGGGAAATCAACAACCCAACAGAAAGCCATGATATTCGGGTCGCGCAGTTCCATTCTTTCAGCAAGAACAAGGCGGAGAGCTCCGAGTCCGTGACAAGCGGCTTTCCATTTAGCAACGGCAAAGAAAACAACGTCGCCGTCTTTGGCTCCGGTTTTTTCTTTAATGACAGCCAAATCATTTTCGTTCAGAAATTTAACGATAGGTCCTTTGGCGTTGCCGTCTTCAAAGACGATATAAGCCAAACCTTTTAAGCCGTTTTGTTTTGCCCATGTTTGCAAGCCGTCAAAAAATGAGCGTGGAGCTGTAGTGCCCCCGGGATAGTTAATAGCTTTAATTGCGATTCCCGTTTTTTTGCCTTGTGAGAAAATCTGGCATTCTGAGCCGGAAAGATCGTCAGTTAAATCCGCGAGGAAAAGGTCGAATCTCATATCGGGTTTATCTGTCCCGTACTTATTCATTGCATCGTGAAACGTTATTCGCGGAAAATCATTGAAGAGGAGTTTTTGTTTTCCGTGTTTTTCTACAACTAATTTCATTAACTCATCTACAATCTCAAAAACTTCTTCCTGAGTTACAAAAGCCATTTCGATATCAAGCTGATAAAATTCGCCCGGACTTCTGTCAGCGCGCGCGTCTTCATCGCGGAAACACGGAGCGATTTGGTAATAGCGGTCGAAGCCCGAAATCATAAGCAACTGTTTGTACTGCTGAGGAGCCTGCGGGAGAGCGTAAAATTTTCCCGGATGGATGCGACTTGGAACGAGATAATCTCTCGCGCCTTCCGGAGAACTGTTAGCGAGAATAGGAGTTTGAAATTCGTGAAAACCTTTGCCTTCCATAAACTCACGGATAGTGGTAATCACTTCAGCCCTGAAAATAATATTTTTGCACATTTTTTCACGGCGAAGGTCGATAAAACGGTAACGCAGGCGCAGGTCTTCATTTACAACATCTGATTCAGCAACCTGAAACGGAGTAGTTTTTGCCGATGATTCAATAGTCAATTCATCAACGAAAATCTCTATTTCGCCGGTTGCGAGTTTAGAGTTTACGGTTTCTTCGCTTCTCGCGACAACCTTGCCGGTTATTGTGATAACACTTTCATAACTAATATGAGAAGCGATATCCAGCATTTCTTTATTTTCGGGATGGAAAACAATTTGTGTTATGCCGTATTGGTCGCGCAGGTCAATGAACAAAACGCCGCCGTGGTCACGGCGATGGTGTACCCATCCGGACAACCGAACAGTTTTATCCACATCAGTTTTAGTTAATTCGCCACAGTTATGTGTTCTGTATAAATGCATATTAAAAAATATAGTTAAAAAATCTAAAGTTAATATAAGTTAGTTATTATATTTATAATGACCATTTCAGTCAAGCGGCTTGATTTATTTGCAGGTCAAAGTACACCACCCCGCCCTAAAGGGCGCCCCCGGCATACGCGGGGACAGAGTCCCTCCTAAAATAAAACAGGAGGGGAGTCAAAGGTCAAAGGCAAGCATACGTGGTCACTTATCGGATGCCAAATTTCTTTTTCAATGCTGCTGCCACATTTTCAGGGACAAAATTGTTTACATTCCCGCCAAGCTTTGCAATTTCTTTAATCATGGAAGAACTTATGCAAGAGCAGTCTTCGCGTGTCATTAAGAAAACAGTTTCAATTCGTTTATTTAATTTGCGGTTTGTGAGCGCCATTTGGAACTCATATTCAAAATCGCTTAATGCGCGTAATCCGCGAACAATGACTTCAGCATTTTTTTGAGCTGTCCAATCAACGAGCAGATTGTCAAAAGATTCGATTTTTACATTTTTAAAATCGGTGCAGGAATCACGCAGGAGTTCGACACGTTCATCGATTGTAAAAGTAGTATTTTTTGGAGATTGTTTTGCGACACCGACAATCAGTTCATCAAAAATTTTTGCCGCGCGGCCGATTACATCGAGGTGTCCATTTGTTACGGGGTCAAATGATCCCGGATAAATAGCGAGTTTTCTCATTGTTTGTCCGTTTTATTGTTAGAGAAAAAGCTTAACATGGCTTTTCCGTATTTTGAATTTCGATAACATTCCCAATCTGTCGGGAGTTCATCATAATTAATTTCATTTTTAGCATTGTGCTCAATAACAACAATAGTATCTTTATTTGCGAGAGTGGCTTCGGAAATGATTTCGAGAACGAAATTCGCGCTGAAATAATTATAGGGCGGGTCAGCGAAAATAAAATCGAAGCCTTCGCATTCAGTTGAAAGAAAATTTAATTTCCTTCTTATATCATGTCGGATAATTGTTGTATTTTCATTTTCGTGAAGCATTCCCGCATTTTCTTTCAGGCATTTAATTGAAACATGTGACCTTTCTACAAAAGTAACATGCTTGGCTCCACGGCTAAGACATTCAAAGCCAATTGAGCCGGCTCCGGCAAAAAGTTCAAGCACGCGTTTGCCTTCCAGCCACGGGCACAGAATATTAAATAACGCTGTTCGTGCGCGAATATTTGTCGGCCGAACGTCACGTCCCGCCGGGGTGAACAATTTTCTTCCGTGATGTTTTCCTGAAATAATTCTTATCATGATGATATTATACCAAAAACTTAATAACGAAAGAACAGGAAGAAGGATTAACAACGAAAGGGGTGAAAATCACAAAGAAATATTTTTATATTTGTATATTGACGAAAGTTGTTTAAAATAGTATAATTTCTATAATTAAAGTCTAACAAATCTATGAAAAAACAATATAATGTCAGACCAATTGAAGTGGCTCCTTTATTTCTCGGGAAACCGACGCATGAATATCCTGACTTGTCTCCGAGAACAGATGAACAATTGGAATTATTGTTTTCAGATATGGAGAAGGACGGGATTAAAATGGTTCTTTTAATGGGTGGTTGGGAAGAAACAGCTTACTATCCGTCAAAAATTCTTAAAAATCCAAGTGAAATCGATTACTATTCAAAAGCATTCGATTTAGCCGGGAAACACGGGATGAAAGTTGTGCTGCACGGCGTTCCATATAAATTTAATAATTTATTTACCGGTAAAAAATGGGACACTAAAGAAGAATTGGAAATGGAGAAAAAAATATATTCGGAATTAAATGAACTGTACGGTGATCGCGAAAATTTCTGGGGATGGTATATTCCGCAGGAAGCCGGGGACAGAACTCACCGCGGTGATATTATGATTCTTCTTCGTGAACTTCCAAAATTTCTCAAAAAAATGACACCAAATAAAAAAGTCGCTTATGCTCCGTGGTTTACATCAAGAATTACTCTCGGAAATGAAGCGACTACTCCGGACCAATGCGCGGCGAACTGGGATTCTATGCTTGATGAGATAACCGGAATTGATGTATGTCTTTTTCAGGATACAACTGCTCCGGATGATGAGATAGGCAAATGGTTTGCCGCAATTGCCCCTGTTTTTAAGAAGCACGGGATAGAGTTATGGTGTGTTGCTGAATTATTCCCAAGATTTCAGGACAAGCCGGGAATAGATTTATTTCGCAGTATTTCTTTTGAATATCTAATGAAGAAAATGAAAACGGCGAATCCCTATGTTAAGAATTTTGCCTGTTGGGAATACGAAACTCACTTAAACCCGAAATCGAAAAATCCCGGAGCTAAAGAATTAAACAAAAAATACAGGGAATGGCTGGAAGAATTA
>JAOZSF010000241.1 GCA_029939815.1 bacterium | reverse complement strand
AAAACTATTGCCGATATTGCAAAAGAACGAATCCGAAGGGTGATTGATAAAATAAAATCCCCCTCGCCCCCTTTAGAAAAGGGGGAATTAACAAAAAATGTTGATTGCAAACAGCAGGAATTGTCGATGACCACGCAATCGCGTGTTACTTCGGTGGGAAAATCCGAAGAGAAATCCCCCTTACCCCCTTTAGGAAAGGGGGAATTAAATGCCGACTTAGGATTCAAAGTTTTCAAGTTGCAACCGTCAAATTTTAAAATTTGGCGTGCCGACAAAATAAAGTCAGACGAAGATTTGGAAAAAGAGTTGGAACTTCACATTGACCCGATAGTTCCTGATGCAAAAACAGAGGATATACTTTATGAATTATTGTTAAAATCCGGCGAGGAACTTACGGCAAAAATAGAAAAAAAGGATGGAATATATTTTGTGAATGAGAAAGAAATAGCGTTAATTCTCGAAAAAATAGATGGCGAATTAATAAAAAAAGTAATTGAGCAGAAACCGCGTAAATTAATAACTCTCGACAAACTATTTTCTGACAATGATCAACTGAAAACGAATACAGTTCTTCAGATGAAAGATGCGGAAATAGATTTTAAGGTGGTATAAAATAAAGATGTCTGATAAAAAAATTAAAACATATCATCGATTTTTAGATGAAGCTGGTGACACAACATTTTTTGGGAAAGGCAAAATCAATATTGTTGGTAATAAAGGAGTTTCAAAATCATTTATTATAGGCATGGTTAAATTTAGACAGCCATTGGAAGAGTTGCGTTACGAAGTCAAGTTGTTGCAAAAAACAATAGAAAATGATCCATATTATTACGAAGTCCCAAGTATTCAAAAGAAAATAGCCAAACGTGGGTTTTATTTCCATGCAACAGATGATCCGCCGGAAGTGCGTAAGTTATTTTATGAATTTATAAAAAAGATAGATTGTAGTTTCGAGGCGGTTGTAGGGCGCAAGATTATTGAGTTGTATGAAAGAAAACATAACGGAAAAGAAACTGAATTTTACGCAGATTTATTATCCCATCTTTTGAAAAACAAATTAGAGATGGGAAACAAACTTGTATTAAACATTTCAGAACGTGGCAAAAGCACAAGAAATGTTGTCCTTGATAGAGCATTGAGAAAAGCAACTTTACGCTTTTTAGTAAATAATTCAGCCAAAGATGTTAAAACAAAAGTTGTCTTTAATGTACAAAATCATATAACAGACCCACTTTTAAACATTGCTGATTATTTTTGTTGGTCTATTCAAAGAGTTTTTGAAAGAGGCGAAATTAGATATTACCATTATTTGATAGATAAAATATCTTTGGTTGTTGATTTGTATGATAAAAAAAACTACAAAGAATGGAGAAATTATTATAAAAAAAATAATCCTTTAACAGCGGCAAATAAAATTTAAGCCCACATTTGCACTAAGAAGGTTACCCTTCAACGACATGAAGTCGGTGTTCGTGCAAAGCAGGCCTGAAATGATATTATACCAAATTATTTGGTATAAATCAATTGACAAAATTATGAAACTACATTTTGACCCTAATCAGCAATTCCAACTCGATGCAATAAATTCCATAGTGAATTTGTTCGAAGGACAGCCGTTGCGCTCAGGCGGGATGCTGTTTGCCGAAGAATTTGAGAGCGAACTTTTCCCCGCTGAAGGAGTTGGAAACGCTCTTTATCTTTCCAATGAACAGATTTTGGATAATTTGCAGAATATTCAAAAGCAAAATGAATTGGAAATCAGTAAAGAGCTTGACGGGATGCACTTTTCCGTTGAAATGGAAACCGGAACAGGAAAAACGTATGTCTATTTACGAACAATTTATGAGCTTAACAAAAATTACGGATTTAAAAAGTTTGTTATAGTAGTTCCTTCAATCGCGATTCGCGAAGGGGTATTAAAAAATCTCGAGATTACATTTGAACATTTTCAAAATCTTTATAATAAAATCCCGGTAAATTTTGAGGTTTATGACGCGGCAAAAGTTTCTAATTTACGGAATTTTGCTTCAAGCAACGCTATTCAAATTCTTGTTATTAATATTGATTCCTTTGCGAAAGATGAAAATATAATAAATCGCCCGAATGATAAATTAACCGGGCGAAAACCGATAGAATTTATTCAGGCGGTAAATCCGATAGTGATAGTTGACGAACCGCAAAATATGGAATCTGAAATCAGAAAAAAAGCAATAAAAAATTTAAAATATCTTTGCACACTTCGCTATTCCGCCACACACATAAATCCTTATAATATGGTTTACAGTCTTGATCCTGTAAGAGCTTATGATTTGGGTCTTGTAAAACAAATAGAAGTGGATTCGATAATGAGTGAAAATGATTTTAACACGGCATATTTATGTCTTGAAAAAGTTTCCGCGACAAAAACAAGAACATCCGCGAAAATAAAAATAGATGTAGAAACTAAAAATGGTGTATCAAGAAAAACAGTAACAGCCAAAGTCGGCGATGATTTATTTAAACTTTCGGGGAATCGTGAAGCATACCAAAACGGTTTTATAATTAATGAAATAGATGTAAGCGAGGGATTTATTTCTTTGTCAAACGGCGAATATGCCTTTGTAGGCGACACTTTTGGCGGTTTTACCGATGAAATTTTAAAAGTTCAAATTAAGAAAACCGTTGAAGAACATTTTTTGAAAGAAAGGAAGCTGCAGCCAAAAGGAATAAAAGTTCTTTCATTATTTTTTATAGATAAAGTTTCCAATTACCGTTCTTATGATGAAGAAGGAAACGCGATAAAAGGGAAGTTCGCGCAGTGGTTTGAAGAAACATTTGAGGAATTATCGTCAAAAAAAGCTTTTAAAAATTTATTGCCTTTTGATGTTGAACAAGTTCATAACGGTTATTTTTCTCAAGATAAAAAAGGAAAGTGGAAAGACACAAAAGGAAATTCAAAAGCCGATATTGATACTTTTTCTCTGATAATGAAAAATAAGGAAAAATTGCTTGATCCTAACGAACCTTTAAGATTTATTTTCAGTCACTCGGCGCTGAGAGAAGGATGGGATAATCCTAATGTTTTCCAAATTTGCACTTTGAATGAAACTCAATCCGAACTAAAAAAGCGGCAGGAAATCGGTCGTGGAATGCGCTTGTCGGTAAATCAAAACGGTCTCAGAATATTTGATAAGAATATAAATCGGCTGACAGTAGTTGCTAATGAATCTTACGAAGAATTTGCAAGAAAATTGCAGAAAGAAATTGAAGAAGAATGCGGAGTTAAATTCGGTAAAGACAGAATTAAAAAGAAACAAGACCGCGCAACCGTTAAATACAGAAAAGGATTTGAACTTGATGAAAAATTCAAGGAAATTTGGGATAGAATTAAATACCGGACTAATTATGCCGTTGAATATAAAACGTCTGAACTTATAGAAAAAGCGACAAAAACTTTAAAAAATGAAGTGATAAAAAGCGCGGTAATAAGAGCCGAGAAAGCCAAGATAGGAATTGCGACATCGGGCATTACTGCCGATACATTAAGTTCTTATATTACAGGAATAGACATTAATTTTAAAGTTCCGGATGTTTTGTTTTATATTCAGGAAAGAACCGGATTGACGCGCTCAACAATTCTTGAAATAATAAAGAGATCAGATAAAATAAAGGATATAAGGACAAACCCGCAATTTTTCCTTGATAAAGCGGTTAGTGTGATAAAAGATTCGTTAAATGAATTGATGATAGACGGAATAAAATATGAAAAGATTGGTGAAAAAGAGTATGAAATGCGGTTGTTTGAAGATTATGATATTCATATTAATGACTTGACATTTAAAGTTTCGAATGAAAACAAAACGATTTACAGTAATCTTATTCCGCTTGATTCGGCAGTAGAATCCGATTTTGCAAAGGAATGCGAAAACAGGGATGATATAGAATTTTATTTTAAATTGCCGTTTTGGTTTAAAATAAAAACACCGATAGGAAATTATAATCCCGATTGGGCGTTGATAAAGAAAAATGAAAAAAAGATTTATTTTGTTGCGGAAACTAAATCTTCGGGACAGGAATTGAGAAAAAGCGAGGAGCAGAAAATAAAATGCGGAAAAGCGCATTTTGATCAATTCGAAGATGTTGAATACAGGCAGGTAACCAAAATAAGTGAGTTGGATTATTGAAAAGAT
>JAOZSF010000240.1 GCA_029939815.1 bacterium | reverse complement strand
TAATTAAGTTCAACGAACGTCAAAGGATTAGAAATTAGTTTAAAATTTAAATTATTCCGGAGGCAAAATGAAAGCTAAAATATTCTTCCTGCTTTTCTTAACTGTCCCTTTGTTTGCTGTTTTAAAATCAAATAAAAATACTATTTCCAACATCCATAACGTTACAGAAATTAACACGAACTCCTTTGGTGTTGCCACGACGACTAATGTCATTTATCATGAAAATTCGGTTGATAACGATAGTGTTCCTCAAGAGTTGAGAGGAGAGTTGAAAAAGAAATCTTATACTCATAGTCAACAAATGAAGGGAAGCAGCTGTGCTCCATATACAACGTGCCGCTCTTCTAAAATTAGAAATCATGGAAAAACTGTTGGCAAGGTAAAAACTCACAAAACTTCCATAGGCGTAAAATCAACTCTTTACGATGAAAATAATAATAAAATCGGTTCAGTGCATAGAGTTGGCAACAACACCGTTTACAGAGATGCAAACGGTAAAAGATTGTCACGCCGTGAAGCCAAAAGACGCGGATTAAGATGAGAAAATAAAAATGGAATAACGAATTTTAAGAAGTGAAAAAAGGAATTAAAAAATATATAAATAATGAAAAAGATTTCAAGTACAAAATTGTATGGATAAAATCTAAATCTACGAATTTCTTAAATGCAAAAAAACAACCCTAAGTCTAGTTCGTTTGTAACTTGGAATGGAACACAAGCTGTTATTTGGAAAATTGAAAATGAAACCTATTCTTTTGTTAATGATAGGATAACAATGACGGATAAATAATATATTCAATAAATTCATCAAAATCATTGCCATGAAAAAATCTTCCGTTATAATTTTTGCCTTGGTGCTCTTCAACTATATCCCTTTCTTCCTGCAGGCAGAAACTAATACTCCCATTCGACTTCCTCTTTCTTCCAATAATAATATAAAAAAAACCAATGACTTCGAAATCGTTATGGTTGTAAAACTTGAGGGCGTTCAATGGTTTGATGAAATGAGAAAAGGAATCTTGGATTTCGCGGAAAAGACCGGCGTGAATGCATATCAACTCGGACACCATACCGGCGATCCGGTTGCGCAGGAAAAAATTATTGAAGAACTTATTAAGAAAAAAGTCGATGCTATTCTTGTTGTGCCGAATGACCCCATGTCTCTTGAACCCGTTCTGAAAAAAGCAAACGAAGCTGGTATTCTTACCTTTTCCCATGAAGCTTCTTCCATGAAAAATGTTGCTTACGATATAGAAGCTTTTGAAAATGATGATTTCGGCGTTGATATGATGAAAGCCCTTGCTGAAAGTATGGGGCGTAAAGGAGAATATGCTGTTATTGTCGGTTTGCTGACTATGGAAACCCACATGCAGTGGGCGGACGCCGCCGTGGAGTTCCAGAAAAAAAATTACCCGGAAATGAAGCTGATTACCGACCCGTACATTGAAGACGACAATGACCGGCATAAATCTTATAATAAAATAGTCTCCCTCATTAGAAAAAAACCAAAAATAAAAGGAATTCTCGGGTGTACGGCTGGTACCGCTCCGGCAGCCGGGCTGGCGATTGAAGAACTTGGTCTCACAAACAAAATTTTTGTTTCAAGTCTTTCCCTTCCTTCTATTGCAAAACCTTATCTCAAAGACGGTTCGGTTCAGTCTATCAGTTTTTGGAATCCTGCTGACGCCGGTTATGTTACGGCTTTAGTTGCCTGGAAAACGCTTCTTGGGGAGAAAATTAAATCCGGAATGAATCTGCATCGCCCGGGTTATGAAAATATTAAAGTGAAAGGAAAAGTAATTTATGGAAACGCTTCAATAAGGGCTACTAAAAAAACAATTGACAATTACGATTTATAAATAATTTTTACTTATCTGAAAAATGAATTTTCCTATTAGACGAAAAATATTATTGACCGTTTTAATTCCGGCTTTTCTTATAGTGCTGGCAATGTCTTTCGCTTATTATATGCTTGCAGTAAGCAATCTGAAAAAAACGTCTTCCGAGCATATTAATATCGCTTATAAAGTTATTTTCGACAGCTTGTCTTCTAAAGCTAATGAATCTGTTCCATGGCTTGATAAATTCCTGAAAGACGAAATCGCAGGCAACATTAATATTATATATGCAACTAAAGAAAGATTTGAAATTGATCCGCAAAAAAAGAAAGAACCACAGCGTAAAAGACATGTCCGGGAATTAATTTCAAGATTCGGAAGAATGGCCGCGGCTATCGAAGATTTTTCTGCATTAACTCCCTTTAATAATATTACTATTTATGACAAAAGCGGCGTGGTCGTCACTGCTTTTCAAAATATTAAAGGTCATTATCGCTTAGGCGCTTATTTAGATTTTGTTAAAGGAGGAATTTTCGTTTCATTAAAAACTCAGGAAGATAAATTTAATTTGCTGCGGGGAATAGAAAATATTGAGCCAATATCTCTTCCAAAATGCGTTGAAAAAGAATTTAAACAACCTGTTCCGGAAAAAACTACCGCTTTCTTTTCAACGTTTGAAGGAATGCCTGCTATTAAACTTGTCGCTCCTATTAAGCATTATGATAAACTCCTTGGCGTCTGTGTGGCTTATATAATTATTGACAAAAATAAAGTAAATTGTTTCTCAAAATACAGCCGGACGGAAATTAATTTTTTTGCCGGCACAAACTTAAGCGTTGGAACTCTTCCTTCTGAAAAAAATCTTTCCTGGACTGAAGATGAAGAAGCTTATGTTATTGATTTTCTGAACTTTGATGAAATACCGTCCGGCGCAATTAACCATGTAGCCATAGGCAAAAACAAAGATTATTACCGGAGAAAATTGCTGATTTCTGATGGAAAAACTCCTATCGGCGGAATTACTGTGAGCTATTCCTGTCAATACGAAAACGAACAGCTTAAAAAACTCTTGATGATTGTTCTTGCCATGGGGGCTGTTTTCGGCTTGCTTGTCTTTATTCTTTCTATTGTTTTAGCACGTAAAATTGTTAAGCCGATTGAAAGACTTGAGCGATCCGTAAAAAATTATGAGAAAGACGGATTTACTATTTTGCCGGTTAATTCAAATGATGAAGTCGGAAACTTAACTATGTCTTTTAATTTCATGGTTAAACAGATTGAAGAAAATATCAGGAAAATTACCAGCGAGACAATTGAACGAAAACACGCCGAATACGCTTTGCTTAAAAGTGAAGAAAAATATAAAAATTTAATCTCTGAAATCCCCGATGTTGTCTGGTCATCTAATCAGGCGGGTGAAACTAATTATATAAGCCCTAATGTAGAAAAAATTTACGGTTATTCCCCGAAAGAAATATATGAAGCTAAAGGCAAACTGTTTTTAGGCCGGATTCATCCCGATGATGTCGAAAATGTTAAAAAACTTTATACTTTGCTTTTTACAGAGAAAAAAATATTCGATGTTGAATACCGTATAAAAAGCAAGGACGGTAAATGGATATGGCTGCATGACAGGGCTGCTTATGTTTATGAAGAAAAAGGAATTCAATTCGCCACGGGCATATTTTCTGACATTACAGAAAAAAAGAGCGCGGAAAAAGCTTTGAAAGATAGCGAAGAAAAAGAAAGAATCTTTAGAGAAAAACTAACGCTCCTACACGAAGTTTCTACTTTGCTTTCAAATTGCTCCGCTGAAAATGAACTCTGGAAATCTGCAGTTGAACTCGGAAAAAATAAATTGGGATTTGACCGACTGGGTATCTGGCTGCTTACAAATAAACCCGGGGAGTTACACGGAACTTTTGGCACAAGCTTAGATGGGAAAGTGCAGGACGAAACCCGTTTGAAAGGGCGGAACGACCCTGACAGTTCCATTGATAAAGCTCTAAAACTTATGACTTCCTGCCTGTATATTGAAAATGATGAGATTATGGATGACGACATTAAACAGGTCATCGGACATGCCGAAAGAGTCATTGCGCCTTTGTGGGATGGAAATAAAGCCATTGGAATCATTTCTATGGATAACTTTATCCGGCATAAACCGATTACTGATAATGACCGGAATCTTTTAATTCTTTATGCTTCATTTCTAGGGCATCTCGGAACTCGATTGCGCGCGATAGAAAAGCTGCAAAATTCTGAACAAAGAAATCGAGCCTTGCTGCAATCCGTTCCGGATACTATATGTCTTTTCGATAAAAACGGCGTTTGCCTTGAATATAAAGCG
>JAOZSF010000239.1 GCA_029939815.1 bacterium | reverse complement strand
TTTTTCTTTTGAATGTCGTTTTATTTTAGCAAATTCCACGGTAGCGTTCAAGGCGCAATTATTTAGCCGATACACGATTTTTATTACTTACCTAAAACCTGACTTTCTAGTGAAATTTTTTAAAAAGCTGAAAACGCCCACTATACGGTCGTTTTCGCAATGCTATTCTGTTACCCCACAGAAAATTCCAACCCGGGTTGTTTTTCTCTTAAATATTTTTTTAATTCCAATGCTTTAAATATCGATTGCTGCATTGGCGATAATTTTGTTACTATCTGTTGTACTCGTTTGTCTTTTTTGCCGTAATTATATATATTTATCCCTTCCGGCTCAATGGCTTTTATGTAAGATCTTTCACCGGTAAGTGCCGCAATATCAGCCATAGCACTGTACATATAAACCGCACGAACGGCATGTCCAACCGGTTCTGTCTGCTCAATTACAGGTTTGTGTTGTTGAGCATACTGAGCGTCCATGGTTCCGCTGCCTTCAAATTTTATATTAACGCCACGAATATCGAGGAATTTTTGTGTCCAGAATGCTGTCGCACTCCACAGCGATTTAGAATATGGACAAAATGGACTCTAAGGGCAGGGGATAATTTTTGATTTCGCATTAGCGTCCGGCGTATGCCGGGTAAATTTTTGATTTCGCGTTAGCGCCCGGCGTACGTGTCCCGCGTATGCTGGGATGCCGGGGAGATTTACTTTGACATTGTTTATTGATTATTGATTATTGATTATTTATTACGAGTAATATCCCGCGTATTTCTCCATTGCATCCATTACGGCTTTAACATTTTCGATTGGCGTACCGGGATACAATCCGAAAACCATTGTCAAGCCGCCTTTTTTTGAACCGAGTTTTTCAACTTCTTCACGGATGAGATTGTCAATATCTTTCGGCGAACCGTAGGCGGTGATTTTTTGTCTGTCAATATCAAGATCAACACAAATTTTCCCCGCGAATTTTTCTTTTATCCAATCAATGCCATTGACCAAATCCTGCAGGTTGATAATCTGCACCCCACCTTCAATTATGTCGTCAAGCAGGTCGCGAATGTCGCCGTCGGAATGCATGTGAACAAGCATTCCTTTTTCACGCGCCGGCTTCATTATTCTTTGATAAACGGGCTTAATATATTTTCTGAAATGGTCGGGTGAAAGCATTGGACCAACCTGCATTCCGAGGTCTTCCGGATACATAATAAAGTCCGGTCCGATTTCAATCCATTTTTTAATAATCTCGAGATTAAAGTCGGAAACCATTTGAATGAGTTTTTTGAGACGCGGCTCTTCATCAGCCATATCCATAATTAAATTAACATAGCCGCGAATGTCCTGAAGTCGGAGAAAAGTATGTCCGTGAGGCAATCCCGCGCCATAAGTCAGCATGTCATTTTTATTATTTTCTTCGACCATTTTTTTGAGGTCATCCCAGTTGATCGGAAACATTCCGTTAGATTTTTCCGGGTCGGGTGCTTTATAGTTTTCAAAATCGTCCCAGGAGTCGAGAGGATGTTTGTGAACAGAACCTGTGATACCGTCATCCGAAGTTTCCCAGACGCAGCCCCAAAAGTCCGTGTAAGGCGCGTCTTTCCGCTGGTCAAGCCCATATTCGGGAATAAATTTCCCTTTCGGGCGCTCGTAATTAGGAAAAAGAAATTTGTGGGATTCCATTAAATCTTTAAGAACTTCTTGGTCGTAGTGATGCCAGCAAGCGGAATTAATGCCGAAGAACATAGGGATAAAATCGGGCGATTCAAAGCGCACGGCTTTAAGGTAATTTTCTCTGCTAAAGATGTTCATTTTTGGGGTTAGTTGATTGTTTAAACATTTTATCACTTTACAGAAATGAATTCAATAATAAAAAAATCTGTTTTTGTAATATTGTCATACTTTTCTTAAGTAAAGAACGTTGTTGAGGTATGTTATAATTAATATAATAAATTCAATTGAATATTTAATAATTAAAGAGTATAATTAAAAACATGAAGATACATAAACTTTTATGGAGAGATTATCAAGATGCACATATTTGTATTCTGTGGCCTCAAAATCCGACACGCACACACACGCATGATTTTGATGAAATGACTTTTATATTAAGCGGAACAGGAATCCATGTAGTTGAAGATGAAAGGATTCCAATTATGCTTGGCGATGTTTTTGTTGTAAGAGAGGGAGTTGCTCATAAATTTGAGAAGACCAAAAATCTTTGTCTAGTGAATCTTTTGTATCGCTGGGACGAGGATTATCCGAATCTTGAGGAAGAGTACTCTTCACTCCCGGGATTAAAGACGCTTTTTTCACACGCCCACACCGCGCCTAAATCTGCGGGGTTTAAATCAAGGTTTCATCTTACTCCCTGGCAGTTAAATGAATTTGTCCATTTGCTTGACACAATAAAAAAAGAAGAAAAGCAAAAGCAAATTGGCTATAAAGATGTTATTAAAAATACATTTAAAACAATTGTTATTAATATTTGTAGATATTACAATGTCGCCGCACCGTTCAATCCGGGCAAAATGCATGAATTAAGTAATGTAATAAATTATATTAATAATAATTTAAGCAAAAAGATTTCCCGCGATGAGCTTATTAAAGTGGTCGGTGTTCCGAGTGCAACTTTTTATAAAATTTTCAGACAGGCGACCGGGTTGTCGCCTATAGAGTATATTATCAGGTTAAGAATTAGCAAAGCGGCTGAGATTCTTACTGAAAATCACCACATACCAATTACCGAGGTCGCACTTGAAACCGGCTTTGATGACAGCGCTTATTTCTCTAAAAAATTTAAGGAGATAATGGGAATTCCTCCAATTATTTATCAAAAAAATCATAGAATGATAGTTGACCAGATAGAATAATTAACAAATTACGAATTGTGAATGTCGAATTAAAATTTCAGATTTGATTTATTGACTCACTTTGAAATAATCAAATCCAGCGGGGATATTTCTTTTACTTACAGGTGCTGTTGCACCAATTCCAACTTTTATATCATTAAACTTCGCTTCATAGCCATCCCCTACTTTCACCCATTTATTTCCGGGCTGACTATAAAAGAAATCATAATGATTTTTTGTCTTTAGGATTTTCAATCGACATTTATTGTCGATTGTTGACGACACATTATGTTGATTGACAGCTAAGCTCCCGCTTTTGAACTCACCGTTAATTTCAATCGCAGATTCTATTTTCGGCTCACCATCAAATACAAAAGAAATTCGTAAATAATTGTTGTGATCCTGCCAGACAATTAGCATTGCCTGTTCATAATTTTTTTCAGGTTTAATAAAAACTTTTGCTTCTATCTCAAAATCCCCTTTAGGAGCGTATTGTAAGAAAAGATTGTTTATATCTGAACGCTCGCGATGAATATCCCCGTCTAAAGTTGTAATAATTAATTTCCCGTTTTCGATTTTGAATGTTTGGGGATTTTCATTAAAAATCAACCACTGACTACGATTGAGTTTCGAAGAATTAAACTCATCACTCTTCGCTTGAGGAAACGGTTTCGCACCCGATGGATATTTTTGCGGTTCGACCGTTGGACCGAGAATTTTGATAATGACCGCTCCGCCGTTTTTATTTTCTTCAAAAACTAAACGGTCAATCGCTACCTGCCGCGCCGCACTGCCGAACCGCTGCTGTGTATGATAAACGACAAGAAATTCTTTTCCATCCGGGGATTTAACAACACAATGATGCCCCGGTCCTGAAACTTTATCGGTAAGTTTAAGCACGGGATTATTTTTATATTTTTTCCATGGTCCAAAAACATTTGTGGAAACGGCATAGCCAATAGAATAATTCGGACTCGCAAAATAATTTGCTGAATACATCGCGTAATAATATTTCCCGTGCTTGATAACAAAAGGCGCTTCATTCCAGGTTTCACCTTCCCACAATTGGGATGGTCCAAAACATTTCACCGGTTTACCGTCAAACTCGGTCCAATTATTTTTTAATTTCCCAACATAAATCTCACTGATTTTATTTTCTGAGCAATCGAGTGTGTAGAAAAGATAAGCTGTACCGTCATCATCAATAAAAACCGTTGGATCAATCACCGCTTTATCTAAAACAAAAGCCGGGGATTTTATATCTTTGAAAGGCCCCAACGGAGATTTACTTTTTGCGACACAGATTCTCATTGTGTGTCCATTCGCTTTTTTATTCAATCCGCGAGCGCAGTAGAACATAAAATATTCATTCCCTTTTTTATAAACTTCCGGCGCCCA
>JAOZSF010000238.1 GCA_029939815.1 bacterium | reverse complement strand
GGAATTGGGGAATTGGGGAATTGGGGAATTGGGGAATTGGGGAATTGGAGAATTGAAAATTAATAAATTCCCCAATTACCAAATTACAAAATTTTATTATTTATCTGCTTTGATATCTTTCAACATCGTTTATTTTAATATAACCATTGTTTTCTTTTTCTACATTAATAACAAAACGTTTTTTTCTTGATGCAAGAATGTTATCAGCTGTTTTTTTGCTATCAGATTCAGTATTGGATTTTAAAACCTGAGCTTCAATTTCAACGGTGAACGCGCTGGAATCAAGAGCAAGAATATTTGCACATCTTTCAAAAATCTGCGGGGACATACCTTTAACTTTTAGAATATCACCAAGACTTTGATACGGTTTAAGATCTTGTTTTCCGTTTCTATTAAGACCATCAAAAATATTTTTTGCAAGATCAGTATTTATACCCGGTAAACTTGCAAGAAGGCGCGGATGTGCGGTATTAATATTCACGCGTCCGGCGACCGGCACGGGAGTAATCATAACGTAATTGAACCAAGCGATCCCTGATTGTTTCCCGCCTGAGCCGACTAATGCCTGTCCTGATTTATCATCGGTATTTCTTTCCACGACGTTATGGGCGGTGAGTCTCATTTTAACTGTACCGTCATCGGAAATATTTTCGGGTTTAATTTTGCCTGCATTAAAAGAATCCTGTTTCCCGTATTTTGCTTTCTTTTTAAGAGTATCAAATTCTTTTGTTTTATAATTCCAGAGTTCGACATCAAGCGATGCGTTATTATTTTCTTCAAGAAATTCAGTAGTATCAATAGCGTCATTTAAGCCGTAAAGATAAAAGTTATAAGTACCACTATAAGGAACTGCATTTTTCCACGTCCATACAGCAGACTCCCCGCTTTTTCTTGTATAGCACATTGGAGTAGCATATCCCGGCCCGATTGAGAATTTATCTTCTTTATTAGGTTTCAATGGTTTTCTGTTTGGTGAAGAACGAGGGATATATTTTGCATTTCTTTCGCCGAGAGTGATAGTTTTTTTTGAATTACCAACAATCGGATATTTTTCACCTCTGAGCGGACCCGTTAAAAATCTGAGTGTATGTCCCTCCCATTTGTTGTTCTGCCATCCCCCGTTTTTACAAGTAATTGAGCGTAAAGTTGAAGACTCGACTTCATCATACGCCTGCTTCCAACCCGTACGCGTTACATCGCCGAGACAAGCTTCAAGACGGATACATGACGAGTTCATAACATTTGCGAGGCCGCTTAACGCGTTAAGACCTTTTGATAAATTTCCACTGTCCGCGACACGCTGAAAATTTCCGCCTGTGGTTACTCGACCGAGTTCGGCGATGCTGCAGTAAGGACCGTTTTTGATGAAGAATTTTTCATTTTGGCGTGACTGCATCGCTTTATTTCTGGCTTCGTTTTCTGTTCCACCGATCGTTGGTTTTTGTCTTTTAATCCAAGCGGTTTTAGTAGGGTCAATTTTTTCCGTGCTTAAGCCAAGTTCTTCCGGTTTTAATTTACCGTAATCAACAGTTCGTGCACAAACCTGATCGTATTCATTTTTAAGTGTTAAAGAAACAATACCACCTGATGCCGGTAAACCGAGGATCATAACTTTAGCTTTTCTAAGTTTCTTCATATCGCCGAAAGCCCAGACGAAGAATTCATTTTTCGCCTGAAAACCCGTTGCATTTTTTACCGGAGCGAAAACGTTATCCCAACTGTATTTATCGTCTTTACCTTCTTCGTCAAGAAATTTAACGGTTTCATTTCTAAAAACTTCTTTTGTATCAAAATTAAAGTTGGACAATCTGATAGACAAGCCCTGTCCCGGAATAAGTTTAACTTTTTCAATTTCATAAGTAACGCCCCAATTTTGCTCATCCATTTGAAAAACAGGAACCTGCTCATCCGCTTTTGAGCCCCACTTCTCATCGGCGTTTCCGTACCAGTCATCGAAAAGCATCGTGTCATTTACAAGATAAAAATGCCCGCCGGGTTGGACTACCGGATTGTTGTCAACAACACGCTGCCGAAGTTTCTGGTCGTAATAAGCTGTGTTGCGTATCCTTCCGATTTGAGTTGCGAGAGAGCCGGTGTTACAAATCACGCGCCAGTTTGCAAGTGAAACCGGGGTTGCAGAAGCATTGTACATCTCCGCCACTTCCGGAGCAAGCAAACGTACATAAGCCAGCATCTGTCCATATTCTTTTTCTCTGGAAACCTCCGGTGAAGAAGTTACAAGAACATTCAGCCAGCCGCCTGACTTAGTTTTCATCGGTTTTCCATTATTAGCGACCCACATTCTTTTCTCAAAGTTTTTATCAATTGACCATTCGCCGCCGATTTCCTGTGAAACGCCAAGATAATCAGAGTAACCTTTCAGCGTTCCTTCTCCCCCGCTTGTTTTAGGTAATCTACCGAATATTACTTTGAAATATTTCCCGGCAATAGGACGGCGCGTGCGCAATAAATACATTTGATTTGCTTTTGCCACCCAGGCATGACTTCTGCTGTTCGCCCAGGAGTTTATTGAGACGCTCAAGTCATAATAAGTGTTAGACATTCCGATGGACTTGAGCATGTGGTCGAAATCATATTTTGAGTTTTTGGAATAATAGTTCTTATTTTCAAAAGTAATTGATTTCTCATCTCCACCGGTAATTTTGAAAAGTCCAAGCGCTTTATTCTCTTCGGTTTTTGAACCGTCATTTTGCCATCTGTAAACACAAACGAGAGAATCTTTAAAATAATTTTTCGGTAAATCAGGACGATTTTTCGCTCCGTCTTTCATCCCCAGTTTCTGAAGGATGGAGAGCACTTCATTGCAATATGTTTTAAATTTCGAACTGCTTGGGAAAGCTTTTTCAGCAACACTTTTACTGGGCCATGAAAAATATTTTTTGTTGCCGGGCGGAAGCGTTTGAGGAACTAAGTTTGAACGTTCCATGTATCGTGTTCCTTCGATTGTATTTCCGCCCGCTCCTATTGCATCTCCGAATTCAACTGTGATTTGACTTCCTTTTATCAAAAGTCTTCCATTCTTTTTAGTTCCTTTTTTCCTAATTCTCCACATTCTGCGCGGGTCAAGTGATTGAAATCTTTTTGAATCCATTGAAGGAGAATCAGGGATACAACCGTACATTGCGTCAACGCAATAAATCGGTCGTTTATCATCTACGATGCCGAAATTTTCTTTCCACCATCCGGATTGCATCCAAGACGTATCAAGTTTAGCGTAAACAAAGTCAAGGGTCGTGGATTCATCGTTAGCAAGAATTTCGTTAAAGCAAATAGCTTCTACGCCGTAAGTTGAGCCAAGAGTTGAGAGAACGTGATTTTCATCGCGGTAATCTATAATATTTGCGGCAAGCTGCTGTTGTTTTGAAGAATTTGGTTCGAAAGGAGATTCCGCGTTAGCTTTTATAAGAAGTTTTCTGCATTCGCGGGTTGTAATACTGTTTATGTCGGAAGGAATTTTATTAGGGAGGGTCGGTGAGCCCGGTTTATCAATAGAATAAATCGTCGCTCTTTTCGGAATTTCTTTCATAACTCCCGCTCTAAGTTTCTGCGACAATTTATTTCTGTCAATTAGAATATTCATCATTTCCGTCATACTGCTGAACTTTGTGTCATCTCCTTTTAGATGTTCTGCAGAATATTCTTTAGGATCATTTATTCCTTCGTTATCCTCATCAATAATTCCATTGGCATTGTTATCAATCCCGTCCGCCATAAGTATAAGATTATTCTGATCATCGTCTCCCCGCGCTCCGGGAAGATTATTTTTACCATACCTGTATTTAATAATTTTCTCTGCTGATTTACGGGGCACACCGAGAGCACTCGGCAAAACTACTTCACCGGTATCCCAACCTGTTCCTTTTGACTTTTTAAGAAGAAAGGCTTTGTTAACATTTACTTTAGCTGCTTCATCTTCGATTCGAATTCTATATCTTCCAAATACAGCTCCTGTTTTATCTTTAACAAGAAACCATTTTGAGAAATCCAGATTATCGGAATCTCCCGCCGACATTTTCTGGAAACTGTTCACAATATCAGCTACTTTATTCATCCTTTCAGCGTCAAGTTCGTCAACAGTAATAATAGCTTTCACCTGTTCGAGCCCGGAATTTATGAGCATATTAAGCTGCTGCGATTTCATTTGAACACTACTTTGCTTATTTTCAATATTCATGAGCGCGGTGAAACTTGCCGCCATAATTGCGAGGACAACAAGAATAGCAAGTACAGCGACAAGGGCGATGCCGGAA
>JAOZSF010000237.1 GCA_029939815.1 bacterium | reverse complement strand
ACTTCCTCTTTGTCGCTTCGCTCGAACCAAGAAAAAATCTCGAAACTGTGCTCAAAGCTTATGAAAAGCACAACATCTCCATTCCTCTCGTCATCGCGGGCGCTAAAGGATGGCTCAACTCGCCGATTAACGATAAAATAAAAGCTTTGAAAGATAAGATTATTTCGCTTGGCTACGTTGATGAAAAATATATCGGACCAATTTACGCCGGAGCCAGAGCCATTGTTTTCCCTTCTTTATATGAAGGGTTCGGACTACCCATCCTCGAAGCAATGGCTTGCGGAACTCCCGCAATTACCGCAAATAATTCTTCCCTGCCGGAAGTTACAGGCAAAGCGGGCATTTTGCTCGATGACCCGAAAAATGCTGATGCGATGGCAGAAGCATTAACCACAATGGCGGAAAATGAAGAAAAATACTCGGAATACGTCAAAGAAACAGAAAAACAGGCACAAAAATTCGCGCTCGAGAATGTTACTAAGCAACTGCTTGATTTATACGATAAAATAATAAAAGAAAACCTGTGAATAATAATTCATCTCCATTTGATTACGTAAAAAATCACCACGAAGCTCCTTTGCTTCCTGATGATAATTCACGTCATAAATGGATTAAGAATTTTATTTCCCGGTGCATAGCTCATTTCACTTCCGCCCAAAATACATTTAATAATAACGTCGCTGCCGCTATCAGAGACCTTAACGATAATCTTCATTCTCTCGCAGAAAAACAAAATACTCTTTACAAAAAAATTGATGATTCCTTTAACGCGCTGGACAACAGGCAAAATGACATTGTTAAATCACTTGAAACTCTTACTAAAGACAACATTTTTTTCAAACAAAAGCAGGAAGAAATTGAGAAATTTGTTCAATCGACTTTTTCCGATATTGACAACCGACAAAATTCGTTGATTGAAAATATTGAATCTGCAAACCGGGAAATGAAAAATCTGGACAAACGGCAAAACGATATTATTAAAAATGTTTCTGAACAAATAAAAAATATTGATAAACGGCAAAACGATATTGTTAAATCTTTTGAAACACTTTCCAACACCAACAAATTCCTGAAACAAAAGCAGGGTGAAATTGAAAAGTTTGTTCAATCAACTTTTTCCGACGTTGACAATCGACAAAATTCGTTGATTGAAAATATTGAATCTGCAAACAAGGAAATTAATAATCTGGACAAACGGCAGAATGATATCGTCAAATCTTTTGAAACACTTACCAACACCAACAATTTCCTGAAACAAAAACAGGAAGAAATCGAGAAGTTTGTTCAATCGACTTTTTCCGATGTTGACAATCGACAAAATTCGTTGATTGAAAATATAGAATCTGCAAACCGGGAAATGGAAAATCTGAACAAACGGCAAAACGATATTATTAAAAATGTTTCTGAACAAATAAAAAATATTGATAAACGGCAAAACGATATTGTTAAATCTTTTGAAACACTTTCCAACACCAACAAATTCCTGAAACAAAAGCAGAAAGAAATTGAGAAGTTTGTTCAATCAACTTTTTCCAACGTTGACAATCGACAAAATTCGCTGGTTGAAAACCTCGGCATTATGAATGATAAAATTTCAATGCTGTTTGGACATGCTGAAAAGATTAAAGATCTTCATTCACTTTATGAGCAAATTGCCAAGCAAAATAAAGATGTTAAAAATATTATTTCCGAATTCGTTAATTCAACTGATAAAAATTCCGCTTCTAATATCAAAAATAAATTAAAAAATATTGTTGACGATTCTTTATATGTCGATTATGAAAAGGCATTTCGCGGATCAGAAAATATTATCAGGGAACGATTGTCTTATTATATTGACAAATTGAAAAATGTTAAAACCACCGCCGGAAAATATATCCTCGATGTCGGCTGCGGTCGCGGTGAGTTTGTTTCACTGCTCATAGAAAATAAATTCCACGCAAAAGGTATCGACACAAACAGCGTTGCAGTTCAGCATGCTGTAAAAAATAAACTGCCGGTAAAAAAAGGTGATTTATTCAATGTATTGGAAAAATGTAAAGATAACTCTTTACCGGTTATCTCCGCTTTTCACGTTATTGAGCACTTGCGGTATAATGACCTGCTTTGGTTTTTCAGAATTGCTAAAAAGAAACTTCAACCGAATGGGAAATTACTTCTCGAAACGCCTAATATGTTAAGTTTATTTGTCGCAGCATGCGACTTTTATAAAGACCCGACTCACATTCGACCGTTACATCCGGCGACTTTACAATTTCATCTTAGAGAAATCGGTTTTTCGAAAGTTGAGATTGATTTTCTTCATCCGTTTCCTGAATCGGAACAATTAAAGATTCTCAGGAATTCAACGGCATCGAACAATAATTTTATTAAATTAAATAATTTAATTTTTGGCGCGCGTGATTGTGCGATAATTGCAAAAAAATAATAACCCGGAGGTTAAAATGTTACGCTTTTTAGTTGCTTTAATTATATTCGCGGCCATTACAACCGCATACGCTTCGACCGATAATACAAAAAACGTAAAGCCTGAATATTATAAATGGGAATATTTACAAATATCGGATTCCTCTTCCTTTAATGATTGGAAAGCTCTTGGTCTTAAAAGGTGGCAGTTTGCCGATTCCGTAGGCAAAGCGATTTTGTTTAAGCGATGCGGTCAAAGTAGAAAAGCTGTTTTTTCTCAAATGTCTATTACGGCAAGTTTTAATGACTGGAAAAAAAACGGCATTAATAAAATGGATTTTGTTACTTTCTTTAAGAATACGGTTGTCTTCAAAAAAGACGGTAAACTTGAATACATGCAAATGCCGATCCAAAATAGTTTTCAGGATTGGAATAAACTCGGAATGAAAGGTTGGGAATATTCATGCACTCTCGATAAAACCATAATCTTTAAACATTCTAAAGATAATGCTTTCTTGAAATTCCAATATTTCCAGTTGCCTTCTACTTCTATTTTTGATGAATGGAACAAACTCGGAAATAATGGCTGGGAATTTACTTGTGTCCTAAATAAAGCCCTTATTTTTAAACGCTCAAAACCATACAAAAAAATAGAATATATTCAGTTGCCTGCAACTTCACCCCTTTCAGAATACCAGAAATTAGGAAAAAACGGCTGGGAATATATTCTAAAATTCGGCAATACTTTAATCTTTAAACGTACATTAAAAGCTTGTCAACCAACTATTCCTGCAGTAAAGAAAAAGTAGCAAATCTCAACTGCAATTATATTTAAACTTTTTTGATTCAGCATCCGACAATAATGGTACTTTAATTTGACAAATGGCATTTTCTTTGGTACAATTATAGCATGAAAACTAAAACTACTGTAACAATTGATCCAGCAGGAAGATTCGTTCTCCCTAAATGGATTCGTTCAAAATTCGATTTCTCCGCAGGTCAAAAAATTAAACTGACGGAAATCGAAAACGGTATCATTTTAACCCCGGAATTGCCAAAAAAACGAAGCTTTATTAAAAACGGACGCATATTAACTATCGACACAGGTGCAGAAAAAGCTGCGGAAATCGATTTTAATGTCGAAAAAAGTCGTGAACAAAACATCAATAAACTGATTAATGAAAATTGGCATTGATACTAATATCTTCATAGCGGCTTTACATTCCAGCCATCCGAACAACAGCATTGCATGTTCATGGCTCAACCATGTTCTGCCAAAAAATGAAATTATTATTGCTGAACATTCAATACTGGAAACTTATTCCGTGCTTACAAGATTACCGGTTAAGTGGAGATTAACGCCTGCCGAAACAACCCTGCTTATAAAAAATAATATAAAGGACCAGATTATTGTTGCGCGTTTTCCTAATAAAAACTTTATGTCTTGGATTGATAAAGTTTCCGTAAATAATATAGCCGGCGGACAAATTTATGATTCATATATCATCAAGACATTAACTTATGCCAAAGTAAAAGCTATCGCCACATTTAATATTTCTCATTTCTCAAAACTAACCGATAAAGTTGAACTAATCAACCCAATAATCCAATAATCCAACAATCCATCATGACTACTATCCTCCTCACCGGCGGTGCCGGCTATATCGGAAGCCATTGCGTTAAACGTTTAATGGAAAATGGCTATAACGTTGTTGTTCTTGATAACCTTTCACGAGGATTTCGTGATGCGGTTCTCACTCCGCATTTCTTTGAAGGAAATATCGGTGACAGAAAAATTCTCGAAAAAATCTTCACGGATTATAAAATCGATGCCGTTATGCACTTCTCTGCCTTCGCTTGCGTTGGCGAATCGGTT
>JAOZSF010000236.1 GCA_029939815.1 bacterium | reverse complement strand
TAAACCAACCCAAAGAGGAAAAAATGAAAGATTGGCAAATCGCTGAAGAAGCAGAGAAAACAATGGTCCCGATAAGCAAAATAGCTGCTGATATGGGACTCAAGGAAAATGAGGTTATTCCAATGGGAAGCAACCTCGCTAAAATTGATTATATTGCCGCGATGGAACGACTCAAAAACGCTCCGTCAGGGAAATATATCGATGTTACCGCTATAACTCCAACGCCTCTCGGCGAAGGGAAAACGACAACTACTATCGGTCTTGTTGAAGGTCTCGGAAAAATAGGTAAAAAATCTATCGGCGCTATTCGTCAGCCAAGCGGCGGGCCGACTTTTAATATCAAAGGATCGGCTGCCGGCGGCGGTTACGCCCAGTGCATTCCACTCGCTCCTTTTTCAATAAGATTAACCGGTGATATTGATTCTATAACAAACGCGCATAATCTCGCTATGGTTGCTTTAACGGCAAGAATGCAGCACGAAAGAAATTACGATGACGAAAAACTTGCTAAAAGAAATTTGAAACGGCTTGATATTGATCCTAATCGTGTTCAGCTAAAATGGGCAATTGATTTCTGCGCGCAGGCATTGAGAAATATCACCATCGGTAAAGGCGGAAAAATGGACGGCTTTGAAATGGAATCGGGATTCCAGATTACCGTATCAAGTGAAATCATGGCCATCCTCGCCGTCGCGAAAGATTTGAAAGATATGCGCGAAAGAATGGCAAAAATAGTCGTCGCTTACGATAAAAAGGGAAATGAAGTGACTACCGCCGACCTCGAAGTTGACGGCGCAATGACCGCGTGGATGGTTGACGCGCTTAATCCAAATCTTTTACAGACTATTGAAGGACAGCCGGTTTTTGTTCATGCGGGACCTTTTGCGAACATTGCTATTGGTCAAAGCTCAATTATTGCGGATAAACTCGGTGTAAAACTCGGCGAATATCTTATTACGGAAAGTGGATTCGGAGCTGATATTGGTTTTGAAAAATTCTGGGATCTTAAATGCAGATATTCAGGAATGAAACCTGACGCAGTTGTCCTTGTTGCGACTATCCGAGCTTTGAAAATGCATGGCGGCGGACCAAAGGTTAGACCCGGAGTTCCTCTTGATGAAGTTTACACAAAAGAAAATCTTGAGTTGCTTGAAAAAGGATGCGAAAATCTTATCGCGCATATCGAAACGGTTAAGAAAAGCGGAGTAAAACCTGTCGTTTGTATTAATAGTTTTATCACCGATACAGAAAACGAAATAGCACTCATAAAAAAAATATCTGAACAGAACGGCGCTCTTTGCGCGGTGTCAAATCATTGGGAAAAAGGCGGAGAAGGCGCTGTTGAACTCGCTGAAACCGTTGTCGCGGCATGTGAAGAAGAAAATAATTTCAAGTTCCTTTACGAACTCGATATGCCGCTTAACGAAAGAATAGAGCTCATTGCAAAAGAAATTTATGGCGCTGACGGCGTTTCTTATACTCCGGAAGCTGAAGAAAAATTGAAAGCTATTGAAGCCGATCCGGCGTCTAAAGAAATGGGAACCTGTATGGTTAAAACTCATCTGAGTTTGTCGCATGATCCTAATTTGAAAGGCCGACCGAAAAACTGGACTCTTCCCATCAGAGATATTTTGACTTATAAAGGCGCGGGATTTGTCGTTCCGGTGGCAGGAACAATCAAACTTCTGCCGGGCACAGGATCAAATCCGGCGTTCAGGGGAATTGATGTTGATGTTGAAACGGGAAAAGTTAAAGGATTATTTTAATTAAACAGACTAAACAGATAATAAAAAAAGGAGTTAAAGAAATGTCAGCCAAAATTATTGACGGAAAACAAGTCGCCGCGGATATGCGCGCGGAAATAAAAAACGAAGTCGCTGAACTCAAAAAACAAAATGTCGTGCCGGGACTCGGCGTAATCCTCGTTGGTGAAGACCCGGCTTCGCAATCCTACGTTAAAGCTAAAGAACGTGCCTGCGAAGAAGCAGGTATTTTTTCAGACGATAATCGCCTTTCGGCAGATACTTCTGAAGACGAACTTATCGCTCTCGTAGAAAAAATGAACAATGATGACAAAATTAACGGTATTCTTGTTCAGCTTCCTCTACCAAAACACATTAACGAATCACGCGTCTTACTTGCTATCGATCCAGATAAAGATGTTGACGGATTTCATCCGATGAATGTTGGTAAAATGGTTGTCGGCGAACGCGCGTTTTTGCCTTGCACTCCTCATGGATGCATTCAGCTTCTCAAACGCAGCGGCGTTAAAATTGAAGGAGCCAAAGTCGTTATTGTTGGTCGAAGCAACATTGTGGGCAAACCGCTCGCGAATATGCTTATTCAGAAAAATGAAAACGGGAATGCTACCGTTACCGTTTGCCACACAAGAACAAAAAATCTGAAAGACGAAGTCTTGCAGGCGGATATTATTGTTGCTGCTGCAGGGCGACCGAATACCGTTACTGCCGATATGGTTAAAGACGGAGCTGTGGTAATTGATGTTGGAGTTAATCGCGTTGAAGACGCGTCGCGCAAAAGAGGATACCGGCTTGTCGGCGATGTTGATTTCGAAGCCGTAAAAGAAAAAGCGTCGCTTATTACTCCGGTTCCGGGCGGTGTTGGTCCAATGACAATTACAATGCTTCTTTTCAACACTCTTGAATCGGCAAAAAGAGCTAACGGGATAACCACTTAAACATAGAGGATTATTATGACAGATGATCAATCAATTAGTGAAAGCCTTATGGGTTTTCAAGCGGCACTAAAAGAAAACGGGAGTTCTTTGGAAAGCTATATCAAGGAATCCTATATAGACAAATGGATGAGAGATGAACTTTATCACGCAATGGCTATTCGCACAACTTTTGTTAATGCAATGCAGTCCTTTTTGGCGGATTACGGCCTTTTGGACATGGAAAGGGTGATGTTAAGTCCGGTAACCGATCCGCTTGCTCATGACATTGAACATACTCCCACTATTAAATATAAGGGTCATACTTATAGAGGAACTCACTCTATGATCTATTCTAAATTTTTGGCGTGTTTCAATAAAAAGGTGAAAGGAGTTTTTGTTGATTCTCCAAATATCCGTCTGGAAATCGAAAATCCTTTGGGTAAACAGCGCGGGAAATACCTTATTGATTTTTCTCAAATGGATATCGAGGTCCGACGTAACAGGGGCATCGATCTTGATGAGTATCTAAATAATCAGGAGAAAGTGAGCCAAATTCTTCAGGAAGACTTTGAGAATGCATTATCGTTTTTTGAAAAGTTAATAATTTACAGCGTTAAAGCTGTAATTAATAAAAATGAAGATGATCTTAAAGCGCTTGGTGTGGTATTGGAAGAGCCGAAATCGCCGTTTCCGCGTTATCGGAAAGATGAAGTGGAAAAGAAATATGATGCAGCAAATTATGAAAAAAAAGTCGGTGCAGAAGCCGGTTCGCAATTCTTCTGGATAACAGGTCTTATGCGGGAAAACTATGATCTCATTTATCCTTATTTAAAACCGGACGGGTCAAAAATTCCACTCGGTAATTTTAACTCTGATATGATTTATAATTATGATATTTGCGCGCAGTCGATTCAACTCGATACCGGGAAATACGGCGACGCTTTCGAAATTTCCTCCGGTGCTATTCGTGAATGGCTTTTCGAACCGATTATAGAACGTTTGCTTGACAACAAAATTATCAAAGTAAGGCCAATAATTGAAAACGGAAATATTGTAAATATTAATGAACTTGACGGATATGGTCCGTTTCTGCTTGCCGCTTCGCAAAAAGATGCGGCCGGAAAATCTTTGTTTCCGGATACTTTTGGCGGCGGGATAGGCATTGAGCGCACGATATTTGCACTATGCAAGGGTGAAAAAATAAAAAAGGTTGATGATATAACCTTATTTGGAAAAAATCCGGATTCTCATCCTCTTTATTTGTTTTAAAATATGAAAATTTTAGTTATAAACTGGAGATGCATTAAAAATCCTGAAGCCGGTGGCGCTGAGGTTCACCTTCATGAAATTTTCAAACGCGTTTCCTCAATGGGTCATTCGGTAACTCTTGTTTCTCATCATTACAAGGGAGCTCCGAAAGAGGAAATTATTGACGGGATTAAAGTCATTCGTGTTGGAAACAAGTATTTATTTCACTATCAATTTAAACGTTATTATAAAAAAGTACTTAAGTCTCAAGACTTTGACATCATAGTTGATGATATTTCTAAAATTCCTTTAAACACGCCGACTTATATAAAAAAACCTCTCGTTGGAATTATCCATCA
>JAOZSF010000235.1 GCA_029939815.1 bacterium | reverse complement strand
GTCATTTATTCCTTTTAATAAAACAGATTGATTATTTATCGGAATTCCCGCTTTTTGGATTTTACGGCATGCTGATGCCGATTCTTCAGTAATTTCGTTTGGGTGATTAAACTGCGTATTCAGCCATATTGAAGGGAATTTGCCAAACATTTCACACAAGTCATCAGTAATTCTCATCGGTAAAGTTACCGGAACGCGCGAGCCGATTCTAACCACTTTAATATTATCAACGGAAAAGATTTTATCGAGAATATTTTTTAATTTTTTTGTTGAGAGTAGCAATGGATCCCCGCCTGACAAAATAACTTCACGAATTTCGGAATGTTTTTTAAGATAATCTATGCAGTTTTTAAGGTTAAACTCCGGTTCATTTTTTTGCCAGTTTCTTTTCCGGTTGCAATGCCGGCAGTTTACCGCGCAGTTACTTGACACAAGAATTACAACTCTATCCGGATAGCGGTGGATAAGTCCCGGAACCGGCATTTTTTGTTGCTCTGCAAGTGGGTCACTATCCGAGATATTTGACATTATTTCTATTTCATTTATATCAGGAACGATTTGTTTTCTAATAGGGTCATTAATATTTTTTGGATTTATTAATGAAAGAAAATACGGAGAAATTACAATCGGATATTTCTCTTCTGTTTTTAATATATGTTTTTTCTCTTCGTCATGTAAATTTATTTTTTGGGATAATTGTTCTATAGTTGTAACAGCATTTTTTAACTGCCAATTATAATCGTTCCAAAGCTTTGAACTTACATTCGGAAAAAAGAAATTTTTAAATGATTTTGGCATATTATATGTTTTTTCCGTTGGAAAGTTCGAAAAAAATTAAGCAAAAGCGTAGAAAAAGTCGGATTTTTGTTTTAATTTGTGTCATTTTTTCGCATAATTGCAGTTGATAAAGAATTCAATGATGATGAAAAAAGGTAATTTTCACAATTTCTTGTGGATTGAAATTTATCCAACTACAAAATAACTTTTTGGTCTTTTTAATGGCACAATTATTGCTCCTTTTTATATGTACTTTTGTATCTTTTTTTAAAATGATTTAATAATGCAATAGGAAATGTAATATGACTCAAATAAATGAACAACAAGACAGACAAGCTGAAAATTGGTGTAATAGCGCAATGTGTTGCGGCGCTTCTGATTGCGAAACGAGCAAGCGTTTAAATGTGCACAACAAGCGCAAGTCAAAGAAGTTTACCAGAAATATTAAACTAAATACGCTACGAACCATGCTTTGATTTACAGAATCAAAATTACAATTGTTTTGCAGCAAGTTTCACATGAACACTTGCTTCGTTAATTAAGTTTCTAACCTTTTCAAGAGCTTTGATTTGTTTCCTGCTTTTTTCTCCATTCCAGTCAAGAGGATAAATCACTCCACGTTTTGTTTTAAGAACATCATCATCCGCATAAGTTATATTCAGCTCATCGACCGCCTTAACGTATAAGCTGCGAGCTTCATTTAAAGGAACAACGAGTTCCGGCGTTACCGTCATAGCTATATCCAGGACTCTGTATGTTTTTCTCAGATTATCTCTCAGAGCGAGCCAGAGAATTCGGTTTTGCTGTGCGAAATGCAAAGGGGGCATAACATTTCTATTTGAGTAAGCCCGGCATTTATCAATCCACAAGTTTATTGCCGAATTCCCGCTTAAATATTCGGAGAAATTAGTTTGACCATGCAGTAAAAGTAATTGTTTTAAAATATCTTTTACCTGCGAACGCATAGCCGGTTGTTCTTTTTTCTTTCTGATAACAATTGTAGTATCCGGAATTTCATTTACGGAACTAAAAAAATAATTACTGTCTGCCGGCTGCCGGCAAAGAAAACTTAATCCATAATCTTTATAACCGGTAACAATTCCCCATTGATTACTTGTTCCGGAAATTGATATTATTGATGGCGCGGCTTTATCTATATTTTCAACTATTTCTTTTCTGATCATATTTCCTGTTCCCGGTGACATATTGATATCAAATGTATAGAAAGTAGGAACAAGACCTGCGCCTGTTATATATCTTTCCGTGCAATCATAACCTGTTGACAGACCTGAAACATAAGTAAATGTATTTGAATTTATAAGAAATTTAAAAGGATAGCCGCTAACACCGAGAAACCATTCAGTTGGTCTTTTAATATCAAGAATTTCTGCCGCAAGGGTTACAGAAATAAAAAACGTGTTATCTAAGCCATAAAGCCTGTTAAATCTGGGAAGAGTACTGACAATTTTATGCTCTTCACGTTTGCCTGACCAATCAGATACATTAAGGTTTTTGGTTTCTTTTTCAGTTTCTTCGTTACAAGCGAGAGCGAGTAGATATGCCGCATCAGTAAGATTAACCTTTAATTTTCTTATAGATTCTCCCATTTCGGCCTGCTTTTTTCTATCAGCCATTATGTTTTTCAATTTATTTAAATCCAAAAACGGGTGCAATATTTCCCGCCCGGTTGCAAGTTTTTCAGCAGCGTTAATTATTTCTTTTTTTTCATAATCAGGGCATTGCTGAGCGATGGAATTCAAGTAGCGAACGCCCGCGCCGAGATCATCATAAAAAGTATTTAATATTTTATACATACATATATAGCTTTTTTGCTTACATTTTGCGCAAAAAGGAGATTTGTGAGCCATATCGGCAATATAATTTATTAAATCAGAACCTGTTAATAAATTTTTAGGGGAATTTTGTAATAAAATAGATTTATTTAACTGCCCAATTGCGCTTCTAAGTATTTTTTCGCGAAAAACGGCAGGGGAATCAGATTCATTACCAATACTTAATATAATAATCTTTTTTGGTGCTGATTCCTGAGGTAAATTACCCCATTGAGTCTGCCCGCTTAATTTTCCGTTGAAATCCATGGCGTCAACAACTCCCCAAGCCATTTTTCCTGCCGGCAGCTTCCACCCGCCCTGCATAAGAATAATATTCGTTTCAGCGAGTGCGTAAAGAATTTTATTTCTGATAAATTGCCTTGCAATCGCTTTTGACCAAATTTTATTACCGATAGGAAAGCGGGTTTCTTTAAGGCCGAATCCCAAAAGAACATTTGTAAGCATATTATCATCATTGACCTGTATTGCTTCGCTTAAACACAAGGCTTTTGTGGATAAATTCGGACTGAACGCGGTACCGATGCATGCCTGAACTTTATCCACGGAAACGGTAACCCCGATATTTTGAAGTCCTGAGCTAAGCGCCCAGGCAAAAGAGTTCAATTTTTCATTCTGATTAATCTGATCACCGCTTGCCATTGCTGTATTACACAGCAGAAGCGAAATTACTACTGTGAAAACAAATGCGAGAAATTTAAAATTTTTATCAATCATAATGGCCATTTTCTACTTTACTGATTATTTGGGTAAGTTTATTATTTGTTGCATCTTCCAAATCAAATTCAAAAAAATTAGCAACGTTCAATAATGAATCCACAACCGATTTATACAATCCGATGTCAAACTTTTTTTTCGTTTCGTTTGTCGCAGTCTCCAATATCTCTTTTACATACAAACTCGAAGCACTTAAAGCCAAACTGCTCAAACAAGTGTGAAGCCACATGGTTGTCTTTACAGAATCATCTAAATTAAAAGGGGCTTTTGGAAATACTTTCTGCTCGTCATGCGCGGCAAGTTTTATGAGAATTAACGCGATGAGCGTGTCGGCAGCTTCTTCAGGAATCCGTTTTTCAATTTGTTCTGCGCGTCTGTGAGCGAGTTTTGTCCGCATGAACTTTTTGCAGTCATTAAGCAATTCACCCATTTCCCCGACAAGTTCGAGTGAATAAAAAGCTCTCCCGCGTTTTTCGGGAGGGATTTTAAAATGTTCCATTTGAATTTGCAGGGCTCGTTTTTCAAGCTGTTCAAGCGCGTCTGCAAAACCGTTATTTTCATTATTTGTATTCATATAATAAGTGTAGCAAACAGAGAGATTTATGTCAATTGCCACGCCGATTTCGCGTTAGCGCCCGGCGTATGCCGGGTAAGTTGCAGGCCGGCTGAGGAAATTTGCTTCTTTGTCGCAAATTTAATTTTACAGAAACCAAAACAGGAGACGCCCGATTTTTTGAATGTATGGGGATGAAAAGTTAAACCTTTGCTTTTTTGTTTCGAATATTATGTATTCTGTAGCCGACCTCGCTGAGGTCGGAATCTTCCGCAGCCATCGGCAGCGGCTACAAAAGAATAGCGTATTCTCCGAGGATTTGAGGGGTACAATATATTTCCATATTTTGATCAATGTTTCTTAGGCGAATAATAAAAAATCGGGTATCTCCTGCCAG
>JAOZSF010000234.1 GCA_029939815.1 bacterium | reverse complement strand
CAATTTATATAAAGTGTATAAAGTATAACGAAATCCGCCAAAAAACGCAAATGAATTTAAAAAATATATACATTAATTATCATCTTTTCCTTATGAAAATATTGAAATTTGCAATTATAAACAGAAAATGGTATGATATAAAACTGTATGACTTGGGGAATTTCTATCGATTGGCGATAGTTTTAACCGGAAAATTAGTTATGGTGGAGAATACCGGGTTCGAACCGGTGACCTTCTGGCTGCCAGCCAGACGCTCTCCCAACTGAGCTAATTCCCCATTTGAACTTTTAAAATATTATCAAAAAAAGGAGTATAAGTCAATGGTATCTTTTTATCCTATGACCTTTAAACCAATCTATAAACCTAAAATGTGGGGCGGCAGAAGATTCGCCACCCTCTTTAACAGAGAACTACCGGCAAACGATTCCATTGGAGAATCATGGGAAATCAGCGACAGAAAAGACGGCGTTTCTATTATTGACTCCGGAGAATTTGCAGGTATGTCCCTGAATGATTTCAGACAAAAATATGCCGAAAGCTTATTCGGAGAACAAGTCGATAAATATAAAGACCGCTTCCCTCTGCTCTTGAAATTTCTTAACGCTGAAGAAAAATTGTCACTCCAAGTTCATCCGGATGATAAATATGCCATGAAAAATGAAAACGATCTCGGTAAAAATGAGGCCTGGTTCGTCGTTGATGCCATGCCTGATTCTGAAATAGTTCGCGGATTTAAAGCAGGCATTACTAAAGATAAAGCAAAAAAAGCTATCGAAAAAGGTAAAATCGAGTCTATCCTATATTCTTTTAATGTAGATAACGGTGACGCTATATCAATCCCTACAGGCACTGTTCACGGCATAGGAAGCGGACTCGTCCTTGCAGAAATACAACAAAACTCAGATGTTACTTACCGCTTGCATGATTACAACAGAACAGACAAAAACGGTAGAAAAAGAGAACTTCATATTGAAAAAGCACTGGATGTTCTCAGCTTCAGAGATATCGGTTTACCAAAGGTTAAACCGGTGCAGGTAGAACCATTGCATTACAGATTATCCGTGAACGACCACTTCTCATTCTATTATTATAACTTCCGCGAACCTATTCACGAGTACTCTATTAACCGATTTAGAATGCTGTGTAATGTCCAGGGACACGGAACCATTATTTCTCCGGAAGGATTATTCGAAGATGTTGACTTCCATCCCGGAACTTCTATTCTTATTCCGGCAGCAGTCAAAGATTTCAGTCTCGTTCCCGCAACACACTGCGTCATGCTTGACATTATCCCCGGAAAATATATGATTAGAAAGAAAAAAAGAAAACTTCTTGATGAATAATTCAAAAAAAAGCCGGCGTTTTTAAGACGCCGGCTTTTTTCTTTGCTTTACCACAAATAATAATTTCCCGACCATAATACATACATCGCAAGCAGCAAATTAGATACCGCGTGTGCGGCAATAACCAACTGTAAATTTCTTTTATAGTAATAAAGCCAGAACGTTAATCCTCCCCAAATTACTGCTACAAACCACCATGGATGGCTCATTGTAAAAAGGGCTAAAGTAATCAAAAATCCCCGCTTGGAAAAATACCCGATTGGAACGCGCTGATAATATTCATCTTCAATGAAACGCGGAACTGCTGACCTTATCATCAGTTCTTCCCAAAAAGGCACCAAAATTGCCGCACCAATTATTCTAAACGCTATAAATACCGTCCGCCAATGCTGTGATGCAATGTCTTTATACGGCATATAAGTGGCTTCGGGCACACCATTAATCACCTTAGTTCCATAAGTAAACGATAAAGCTATGTTCTTATTACCAAATATCGGAATTTTAGCAAACATAATGTCAGGGAAAAAATGATACGGTGCTATCCATAACACAATGCCGACAAATCCTACAAGTACGGCTAACAACCAGTCTTCTACCGGCGTATCCCGTGTAGTTTTTAATTCAGGATACTTCCCTTTCTTCCAATACCATAACAAAACCGCACCGGTCGCTATTACAGCTATCGGATACGCGATATATGGTCCCGTTATTGTAGCCACTACTCCAACGATCAACATGTGACACATGTATGGTGCCCAGTGCTGCTGCGAATAAGCAAGTAACTTCCCTACCGGCATTATTGCCCGCTTTCGCGGCGGCTTATAATCTAATCCTTTGTTTATCCAATCAAACATATTTATTGTTATCCGTTATCGGTTATCGGTTATTCGTTAAAGTATTATACTTAATCGCCAATACTTTGTAAACCAACTTCGCCGCCGCGTATTCAGATGCATGCATTCCTGCCACAGGAGCAAGTTCTACGCAATCAAGCGAAATCAAATTCGCAGCACCGGTCAATATTTTTATTATCTCAATAGTTTTATTCCAACTTAATCCATCAGGTTCAGGTGTCCCTGTTGCCGGTATAACCGATGGATCAATACCATCAACATCTATTGTCAAATAAACTTTTTTGCCTAAAATCCTAGAAATAAATTCATCTTTCCAGTCGTCTGATTCTGTCTCTTCAGCAAACCAAGTTCTAACCCGCTTAAAATTTTTTCTGATGAACTTTATTTCCTCAGTCGAAATCGAGCGAATTCCAAACTGCAGTATCTGCTCCACATTCTTATTTTCCAAAAATCTTCGCGCAACACAGGCATGATTGTTTTCACTTTCCTCGTAGCTGTCACGCAAATCACTGTGAGCATCAATCTGAACAATTGTAATCGGCTCTTTTGAACTCTCCGCCTGCGCTTTAACCAATCCAACACTCACAGAATGCTCACCACCAAGCCCCACAACAAATTTCCCGGCTTTTATATGAGAATTTACTGCTTCATAAATTCGCCTTGCTGCTTCTTCCGAACTTGACGGAATTTTAATTTCAGATAAAGTATGAATACCAAATTTTTCTACCGGTTCACAGTCAAACTCTCTGTCATAAAATTCAACCTGTGCAGATGCTTCAATTATCGCTGCCGGACCTTTTGATGTTCCCTTTCCATAAGTAACGGTTGCCTCATAAGGAATCGGCAAAACAACAACTTTCGCAAAATCATAATTTGAAAGTTTGTCCGGTAAATCTAAAAAATTAGCAGCCATTTCGTTATTTGTCGTAGATCCGCCAAAGGAGGATTATCCGTTATCTGTCCTCTGTCCTCCGTTTTGTCGGTTTAGTTCGTTTGGATTATCCACTTTGAGCTTCTTTATACGCCAGCGAAAGTTCATCAACCAAATTATCTTTACAGTCATACAATCTCCGCAATTCCCTTTTTTCTGAATTAGCAAGAGAATAAGATGTCATTATCGGTAACGCAATTGTTGAATCCGTATAGCAGACAATCGCATCAGGCAACTGTTCAGGATCAACCTTTCCCCAGGTTACCGCTTCGCTCGGCGTTGCGCCTGAAAGTCCTCCTGTATCGGGACGCGCATCGGTTATTTGAACAAAATAGTCATGCCCTTTTTCATCGATACCCATAATTTCCTGAATTTGCGGCTCGGTTTGGAGAACAAAATTCTTAGGAGAGCCGCCACCAAGAATTATTACCGCACTTTTCCCGCCTTTGGCTTTCGCTCCATAAACTATAGCTGTTGTCTCATTCACGTCTTTTTCAACATCAAATTCTGTTTTTCCTCCTGCAAGTTTCATTGCGGCAACATTCATTCCAATTGTTGAATCACCCGGGCTTGATGTATAAACAGGAACTCCGCATTCATAACAAGCTCCCAGCAGCGATCGGTGTTTAACGCCAAGCATTTTTTCTCTTGCGCGAAGATATTTTCCGAGATAATAATGCAGTTCCGCAGTACCCATTCGTTTCTGAAATTCAGGCGCTTCGAGGGTTTTTCTTAAAAATGCGTCAGATTCAAGTAAAACTTCCTGGTCAAAAACAATATCGTAAATCCTTATTATCTTGTCATCACGTAATTGCATATCATCTACAAAAGGCGTAGTTTGAAACAGTTCAAATCCAAGTGAACGATGCGTGTCATGATATAAATTCGCACCGGTGCTTACTATCCAATCAATAAACCCCGCTTCTACAAGCGGAACAAGTGTCGCATAACCAAGCCCGGACGGTGTAAGCGCTCCGGAAAGAGCCATTCCAACCGTAACGTCCGGCTGCAGAATTTTTCGCGCGTAAAGATGACACGCTTCCCGCAATCGTGCGGCGTTGTATGATAAGAAATAATCATCAACAAGATGTGTAATATCAAGATTACCTTCAATCGGAGTAGGGTCGAGTTTGCGTCCGTAGTTCATTAGGAGAAAGGAGAGGGATTAGTGGATTAGTGGATT
>JAOZSF010000011.1:4939-15875 GCA_029939815.1 bacterium | reverse complement strand
GACGTTGGACGTTGGACGTTGGACGTTGGACGTTGGACGTTGGACGTTAGACGTTAGACGTTAACCCGTTATTACATAGCGAAGGGCACGCGTTGCCGATGGCTGAGAAAAATTCCGACATCAGCGCGTCGGCTACAGTTTTTTACCATCAGAGCAAATGGCTGCTATTATCATGCAACCGATTCGATTAATTTTCTTCCCCAGCGGATGTATGTTGGAGTGTCATAATTAACTCCGGCAATAAGTGTCGGGTCCTGATTTGCGAACAAACCTTCTTCTGCCGGCAGGAAGTCCATAGACACCTGAACAGCGTTACCGATTGGTTTGGGCACTCTTGGTTTTTTCTCGCAGCTGTTGATTTCCGGTAAACCTGTCGCAATGAGAGTGACTTCAGTTTTAGACATAAATTTTTTCCGTGTAATAACACCGAAGATCACGTTTGCTTCACCTTTGATTTCATTATGAACAATTCTGATTGCATCATTAAAATCTTTTAAAGTGACATCATTTCCTGACACGAATGAAATAAGCACCTGTTTAGCCCCCATAATGTCATTTCTGTCAAAAAGCGGACTCGTCATCGCGTATCTTACCGCTTTTACGGCGCTGCCTTCGCCGATTCCGTCACCGAAACCGACCATTGACTCACCTTTTTCTTTAAAGACGGTAACAATATCGTTATAATCGATATTAACGATTCCGACTTCAACAATAAGATTTGCTACCGCGGTAAAAGCATCATTTAAAACCTTATCAGACAAGCGGAACGCTTCGTTTATAGGCATTTCATCTCCCGCGAGTTTAGTTATTCTGTCATTAGGTATGCAGATAACAGAGTCAACGATCTGTCTCAATTCATCGAGACCTTTTTTCGCGATTTCCTCGCGTTTAGATCCTTCAGTTGAAAACGGTAAAGTAACTACCGCTACAATCAATGCTCCCGCCGCCTTTGCAGCTTTTGCAATAACCGGTGTTGCTCCTGTTCCCGTTCCACCGCCGAGACCTGTTGCGAGAAAAACGAGGTCGGCATTTTCCACCATTTTGCTAATTTTTTCATAATCCTCTTCAGCCGCTTTCTTCCCGATCTCGGGATTAGCACCGGAACCGAAACCTTTTGTCAAGCGCTCACCAATCTGCACTTTCTTTTCGATGTTCAGTGCATTAAGAGCCATAAGATCGGTATTAACAACAATAAACTGAGCGCAATCACTATTTGATTCAGCGATATGGTTTACCGCATTACCTCCTCCGCCGCCCACGCCTATTACCTGGATATGGATTTTACCGTTTTTCATTTTTATCCCCTGTTTTAATATTTAAAAATATAAATTAATGTCTGAAAAGTTTATCGAAAAAACTTGTTGTTTTTTTCATTTCCGCGAGTTTTAAATTGTAACCCGATTTAAGCAGTCCGAGAATAGTAGCACAAGACGGGTCTCTCAAAAATTCGTGCCGGTCGGAATAAATATTCAGTTCACTTGTGCCGGTATCAGGCATATTTAATAAAGGAGTTGCCAACCGCACCGGTTTCCCGAAATAATTTTCCGCTTTTTCTTTAAAATGATAAATATGAGTTGAGCCGCCAACAAAAACGATACCGTTTCCGATGAGAGAATACAGTCCTTTTTCGCCAACGTCATTTTTTATAAACCGGATAATTTCTTCTACTCTTGATTCAATAATCATTTCTATATCCGCTTTTGAAAGTGGCTTTGTTTCCTGTGCCGGTCTGCCGATCTGAATAATTCCTGAATTCTCATTATCTCCTGCCCGCACTTTTTTAGCATAAGTTTTCTTTATGTCTTCTGCCTCATTGAAATGGATATTAAGTCCTATCATTAAATCATTTGTAACATGGTCACCCCCAACAGCAAAAACATTTGAGTAGTGAATCGTATTGTTAAAATATACAGCGTAACCGGTTGAGCCGCCACCAATATCAATTAACAACACCCCTTCCTTCTTCTCTTTTTCTGAAAGAACGGCTAATCCCGATGCGATAACATTCCAGCACATTCCGGCGATTCTAAATCCGGCATCATTAATAACACGACCGTGATTTTCAAGAATCGTTCTGTCAGCAGTTATCATGTGAACTCTGGCTTGAACACGTGAGCCCGCGCTCCCTACCGGCGAGCCTTCCACACAGTGTCCGTCGAGACGATATTCCTGAGTGATTTCGTGAATAGCTTCCCTTCCTTTTTCAGCCGAATTATTTCTCGCGTTTTCGATAAGCTTAGCGATATGTTTTTCTTTAATTGTGTCATCAGCATCAAGATTATTGACTATCGCGGCGACATTACAGCAATTGACATGCCCGCCGCTAATGCCTACATGAAGCGTATCGACTTCAACTCCTGCATCCCGTTCAGCCGATTCGACGGTAGCGCTTACGAGTTCGGTCACCTCGTTTTTATTAACAATGACACTTTTTCTCATCCCTTGCGAAGGTTTTACCGAAGCACCGATGATTTCGATGCCGTTGTCGGGATTGCATTTTGCGATTGCCGCACGGACAAATGAAGTGCCGATATCCAGTCCGGTAATAATAAAATCTTTTCTAGCCATAATAAATCCGTAATATTAGAGCAAACGCGGCGTAACAGCCACATTTGCAAATCGTAAGTCAATCTTGTCTGCGTTAATACGTTGAAAGCGCAACTCGTCAATCACCCGGACGAGTTTCAAAACCGCTTCAGTTGAGAATTTGGTTGTAAAATAAATTTTATTAACCGAAGCGGACTGAAAGATAATGTCGTTAGGTTTTTCGAGTTCGATCTTTTTTACTTTAATAAAAGTATTTTTTTTAATATGTTTCAATGTGTCAAGATATTCCAGAGCGACCGGGACTCTTGAATCATCAATTTTTTTCCCGGGATGATACGCAACATTCCGGAGCCCGGTAATCTTCGGAAGATGAAGCGCGTATTCCATTTTCTTATCTGAAAGCATTATTCCTTCGCTGTCTATAGGAATATCTTCGTGACCTTTAGTGTTAACAACAACGGCTATCGGCTCGCGTTCAATCACTTTAATAACGATCATATCCGGATGTCTTTTAAACACTTTAACAGTCTTAATATCCGGAAATTTTTCGAGCCGGTGCGTAATTGAACTTAAAGAAATAGCGTAAATATTCATGTTAGTTCTAAGACCGGACATTTTTACTATAGTGGACGCTTTAATAGTTTGATTATTTATCACCGTGACTTGTTTTACAATAAAAGCCGGCTGAGATATGAATTTATTAAACACAATAATTCCCGCAATAAATAGCGCTATTAAAGCACCACCTATTAGCGCGGTTACAATCATCGCCTTTAGCGCTTTGGCAGCTTTCTTTTTCTGAACCGACCGTCTTGGAGCGACATTATTATTAATGTTCAACTTCATTTTAGATACATTGTTGCCGTGAAAGCTCATTTCTTATCCTCCTTTGCTTCAACTATCCCGTGCGCGAGATTTGAAACAGTTCCCGCACCAAGAAAGAGAATAATGCTGTCCGGTGAAATCATTTCTTTAAGTTTTTCCGGAATGTTATTTAACTCCTTAACATAAATTGCTTTATCATTTATTTCGCGAACAGAATTATAAAGAGTTTCTCCTGTCACATCAGCCGGCGTTTCTCCGGCGCTGTAAATCTCCGTAAGAATCAGTTCTCCGGTTTTCCCGAGTACATCTGTAAACTCATCAAAAAGTTTTTCTGTTCGTGTGTATCTATGAGGCTGAAAAACAGTAATTATTTTTTTGCCTAAAGCTTTTGCCGTTTGCAATGTTACTTCAATTTCACGAGGGTGATGAGCATAATCATCGATAATATCCGCACCGCAAAACTTTCCTAAAAACTGAAATCTTCTGTCAACTCCTTTAAACAATTCACATCCTTTTTGAACTGCTGCAACAGATGCTCCCGCAATTCTTGCCGCGGCGATTGCCTGTACCGCGTTAAGGACATTATGTTCTCCTGGAACATTAAGGGTGATTTTAAATTCGCTTTCCGTTTTGCTTTCATGAACAATAAATTCAGAGGAATGCTTATTCAATTTAATATTTGAAACGGAATAATCAGCCGGAGAAATGACAGAACAACTTATTAGATTTTCACATGCAGCATATTCGGCAATAGTTCTCTTGACATTTTCATCATCCGCGTTATAAACAAGTGAGCCGTTCGGCTTAATTCTTGAGATGAATTTTCCGAATGCTTTAATCAAAGCGTTTAAATCTTCATAATAATCCATGTGGTCGGTGTCAATATTTAAAACAACCGCAATTTCAGAATCAAATATTTGAAATGAGCCGTCACTTTCATCAGTTTCAACCACAACCCAGTCACTTTCACCGTTTTTATAATAAGCATTGAATTTTTGAATGTATCCGCCAACAACCGCCGTAGGGTCTAATTCAGCCGCGTCAAAAATTACAGCTGTCAAAGCTGAAACGGTAGTTTTTCCGTGCGAACCCGCAATATTAACCCCGCGAGAACTATTCACCAAATTAGCGAGCAGTTCCGCTCTATGAAGTAACTTGATATTTTTTTCTTTAGCGCGAATAAGTTCCGGATTATCCTGCTTAATAGCAGTACTGTAAATAAAAACGTCGGCGTCACCCACATTTTCAGCTTCATGTCCTACAAAGCATTTAACGCCATGCGCGCGTAAATCATCGAGCACGGATTTTTCGATACAATCCGAACCGGAAACGTCAGCGCCGCGTAAAGCGAGCAGATGAGCCATTGGATTCATACCAACGCCGCCAACACCGCAGAAGAAGCATTTGGCATTTTTGCAATTCCAGGGGAATAAATTTGTATTATATTTATCAATCATTTTTTTCAATAAAGTCGCACAATAATATATCAGCGTCAGGTTTTGCGACAGCTAACGCGGAATTTCTCATTTTAATTCTTATATTTTCATTCGAAATTATTTCCTCTAACATTTTGGAAATCAATTCAGAAGTTAATTCTTTTTCAGAAATGACTTTCCCGCTTCCGGCACTCTCCAGCATTTTCGCATTTTCATACTGGTGATTATCCGTAGCATAAGGAAACGGAATTAATACAGCAGGCAGTCCCGTTGCGGAGAGTTCAGAGACAGTTAAAGCTCCGGCCCTTGTAACAGCGACATCCGCGATTTTGTAAAAAGCGCCGATATCGTTTGAAAAGGATTTAACGTAATTTTTAACGTTGCAGTTACTATATTTTTCCTTTACACTTTCTTCACCGACTTTTCCTGTTATATGAATTACCTGAATATCAGGAAATCTTTTTTTCATCAGACATATCCCGTCAGCAACCGTTGTATTAAGGCATCGTGATCCCTGGCTGCCGCCAATAATAAGAACAACCGGATCATCGGAATTAAAGTCTGTCAATTCAAATCCTTTTTTATCCGAAGCATTGACAACTGATTTTCTTACCGGAGTTCCCGTTAGCGCCGCATCGGATTTTCTTTGTGCCAATTCTATTAAGTCCCGCATCTTTTCATTTCCCGTAAAAATACTATAGGCAAATTTTGCTCCTCTTTTGACAAGCATTCTAACCACTTTTCCAGGAACCGCGTTTGATTCATGCACAGTCACATTTTTTTTCAGAAGCAATCCCGCAAATAACAGCGGGAAAGAAGTATACCCGCCAAAGCCGACAATATAATCCGGTTTAAAACTTATAATATAAAAAACCGATTGGAAAAAGCCGCACGACATTTTAATAAAGAAAGAAATCTTAGATAAGATTCCTTTTTTTAATGACGATGAAGAAACAGAAACAAAGGCAAGCTCGGCTGCAACTGCCATTTTTTGCTCCATAGAACCAGGCCGCCCGGCGTAGCGGATTACCGCATTGGGGTGCCGCCCGGCGAACGCATCGCATAAAGCGAGTGCCGGCATTATATGCCCTCCGGTTCCTCCGCCGGAGATTATAATTTTAGGTTTCTCCATCTATATTACCGTTTCGTCGAATCTTGGTGTTTTAAGTTGGTCCCGGTGTAAATTTCTTTGGTTATAAACAATATTTACTAATAATCCACAGGCGGCAAGAGTCATTACCATACTTGACCCGCCATAACTTATAAACGGCAGCGCAAGCCCTTTAGTAGGAAGAATGGCTGTAACAACACCGATATTTACAATCATCTGAAGTGAGAGAACAGTCATAATGCCTACGGCAACGAGATGACCGAACATATCGGTAATTTGCTGCGTGAGTTTATAAGTTACGTATAAAAAAATCATCATTAAAACAATAATCGCTCCCGCGCCTATAAAGCCAAGTTCCTCGCCAATAATTGCAAAAACAAAATCCGTATGCGCTTCCGGAAGATAATGCATTTTCTGAATAGATTTCCCAAGACCAAGACCATGCAGTTGTCCCGATCCGACAGCAATCAACGACTGCCGTATTTGAAATCCCGCACCGAGCGGGTCGCTGTCCGGGCTCCAAAATGTAAGCAGGCGTTTTAGCCGGTAAGGAAATTTAAAAACTAAAAACACCAATGCCGGAACTGCTGCAAGTGCTAAAAAGAACAGATGCATAATTTTAGTTCCCGCGATATAAAACATGGCTACCGCTGTTGTAAGAATAACCATAGGAGTTCCAAGATCCGGTTCTACAACAATTAATCCCACTGGAATCATTACAATAATAAGCGGAAACAGAACTCCCCGCATAAATTTCGACACATGCCGACGGTTTTTAGCAAGCCTGTCAGCCAGAAAAATTATAACAACGTATTTTGCAAACTCGGAGGGCTGGAGTGTAAATCCGGCCACTTTTATCCAACGCGCGGCATGGTTAACTTTATGCCCTATTCCGGGAACGTAAATTAAGCCGAGCAAAACTGTTGCTGCAAAAAGAAGAAGCCAGCTGTATTTCTGTATTTTCTGGAAATGAATTGATCCTACTACTATCGCTGAAATAATTCCTATTACCACCCAGAATATCTCACGATAAAAGAAGTGAAATTTATTGCCGAATTTTAATTCAGCATAATATACACTTGATGAATATGTCATCAAAACGCCTATCGCGACCAGCACAAGGACGATAATGATAAACAATTCAGGCATCCATTTTTCAACAAATTTCGGCATAACGGTTAAAATTTAATGTTTTATTTTCTTGGAACCAATATTTTCTGTCCGACTCTAATCAAGGCGCTGCTTGTATTATTAAGCGACATAAGTTCCGTAGAAGTCATTCCGTATTTCCTTGCTATTTTCCAATATGAATCACCGGATTTGACTGTATATATTTCGGTTGCCGACTGAGGGGCTACCACTTCTTTTTCAACTGTTTCCGTTATTACTTCTGCCATTACCGGAGATACTGCGTCAGATTTCTCAATAGTTAAAGCTGCTGTATTCTGTACCTGCGGTTCCGCTATTTTCTTTTTATTTTCGTCAACAGGAACTCTTAAGACCTGACCTATTTTAAGAATTGAGCGTCTGCTTATATTATTTGCTGTAACAAGTTCGCTGATCGTGCAGCCATATTTTCTGCTTATTACCCATAATGTATCTCCACGCTTAACTGTATGCGTTGGATAAGAAGGAGTTCTAACCGTTTTTGCCGTTTTGACAGTCTTAGCTGTTTTAGCGGTCTTATCCATTGTCGTATATTCAGTATAATAACCACCGCCCGGAGGTCGAACTGCTGTAGGCATCGGAACAGGTTTCCCCGGTTTATTGACTTTACCGATTTTTTCAACATTGCTTTTCACTTCATCAGGAAATTCCATTTCTTCAATAGAAACTTCTTCTACTACCGCGGTCACGTTCTCCCCCGGCAATACATTTTCATTAGCATCAACATTTTCTACAGTTGTTGTTGAGGTTGCATTATCACCGGTTGAGGTATTTTCATCACCAGCAACTTTTTCAACATCTGCAACAGCATCTGCTTTTTCTCCGGCACTGATAAGCGCTTTATTTTCAGCAATTAATTCCTCAGTCGTGAGAACTTCATCATCTGATTTTTTTGCTGAAAGGTCTTCTTCCTGAGCTTTTCCGGGAGAATCAATTTGTACATCTTCAACATCTATAAGACCAATAGCCGGCTGATCTTCAGAAGACGAATCCTCTTTTGGTTTAAGCGATTCATCTGCCGAAACAACAACGGGCGTCTGCATTTCAACCTCTTCAACTTCAGAAACTACATCCGCGGAAGTTGTTTGCTCAGGCTCTTCGAGATTAACAATTGTACCTCCTGCTGTCAAAAGGTCCTGATCGATGATAGCTTCTACACTGTCTTCGTCAGTCATTTCGAGATTAATATCTGTTCTCCCGCGTTCTCTCGCGCAGCTAAACAGAACGATACACAGTAGTGCTGTTAGGGCTATTGCCAGATTTCTTTTTTTGTTTCTTTTCATCATTTCCCCTTATATTATTGGTTATAATTTATATTGTAAAATTTAATACACATTCCGAAAAATCTTCACCGCGTTTTTCGAAATCATCATACATATCAAATGAAGCACAGCCCGGAGCAAGCAAAACAGTTGTTCCTTTTGGAACATTCGTTACCGCGGCCTCAACCGCTTCTTTCATATTTTTTACTATTGTTTTGTTTTCAACACTTTTAAAGATTTCATTAAGCATTAATGCCGCTTCACCCATCAAAACGAGTTTATTAACTTTTCTTTTCACTAAATCCACCATCGGCAGAAAATTGCCGTCTTTATCACGCCCGCCAAGTATAAGTGATATCGGTTCGTTAACAGCTTCAATCGCTTTTACTGCCGCATCAACATTTGTAGCTTTTGAATCATTAATAAATTTCATTCCGTTTTTTTCAGTTATAAATTCCAAGCGGTGCGGCAGTCCGTAAAATTCTACGAGAGCCTCATTTATAATGTGGTTCGGAATACGCAGTATTCTTGCCACAGAAATTGCTGCTAAAGTATTAATGATATTATGTTTACCCTTTAGCTTAAGGTTTTCAAATCTCCCGTGTGTATTTTTATTACCATTAAACACCGATACAAGTTCTCCATTATCAAAAATCAGCCCGTATGGCTCTTCCGGTGTCTGCTTCCAGTTTGCCGTTTCATCTATCCAGGCAATTTTTGCTCCTGTTTTTTCAACAAATGGTTTTACGATTTCACGGTCATGATTCCATACTACCGCCCAGTCATCGGAGTTCATGTTCATAAACACGTTTCCTTTTGCCGCGGAATAATTGTCCATTGTGCCGTGGCGATCAAGATGATCAGGCGTTAAATTAAGCCATATTGCAATATACGGGTGGAATTTCTCCATGGTTTCAAGCTGAAACGAACTCAACTCAAGCACGATAAATTCCTTCGATTTTACTTTCTCAATAACTCCTGATAAAGCCTGTCCAATATTTCCAGCAACAACAGCCGGTATCTTTGCATAATCCAGAATATGGCCTATTAATGCCGTTGTTGTTGTTTTGCCGTTTGTACCTGTTATCGCAATAATTTTCGCGTTTGTATGCCGAACGGCAAATTCGATTTCGCTTATCACGGGAATATTTTCTTTCTTTGCAACCTTAATAGGTTTCGCCGTTTCAGGTACGCCCGGGCTCGTAATAACAACATCCGTACCTATAATAAATTCATCGCTGTGTCTGCCTATTTCTACCATTGCCCCGAGTGAGCGTAATTCTTCGGCTTTTTTCTCAAGCTCGGTAACAGCTTCTTCCGACATGTGAGCGCCGGAACAACCATCGGATACTTTTACTGAATATCCGAGCGACAACGCTAATTTTGCCGCGGCGTATCCACTTCTTGCGAGACCTATTACAGCAACTTTCATATTATTGAAGTTTAAGAGTTATTAAACCTGCCAGCGCGAAAATCAACGCGAGAATCCAGAAACGTATAGTAACCCTTGTCTCCGGCCATCCTTTAATTTCAAAGTGATGATGAATCGGCGCCATTTTAAAAATTCTTTTTCCTTTTGTCAGACGAAAAGACGTGACCTGGAGAATTACCGACAGCGCCTCCATAACAAAAATACCACCGATAATTAACAGCAACACTTCTTTTCTTATCAGTAAAGCAACTACTCCTACCGCGCCTCCAAGGGCGAGGCTTCCCGTATCGCCCATAAAGACCATAGCCGGTGGAGCGTTATACCACAAGAATCCGAGTCCCGCGCCGACAAGCGCCGCACAAAAAATAGTTAGCTCAGATGCCTGTGGAACGTAAAAAATATTTAAATATCCGGACCATTTAACATTGCTCACAAGCCAGGCAAGCGCGGTAAAAGACAGCGCGACCGAAGTTATCGTACCGATAGCCAGACCGTCTAATCCGTCAGTAAGGTTAACTGCGTTTGACGAACCTACAATCACTAAGATTGCTAGAAATACGAAATAAATTCCCATGTTTTGAATAACCGGAAATTTGTAAAACGGAACATATAAAGGAAATTTGTTTTCGGTATAAATCAGCACTGCTGAAACAACTACGGCAACAAATATTTGTACAATGAATTTTGAGCGTGCTCTTAATCCCAATGATTGTTTCTTTTTCACCTTAAGGTAATCATCTACAAAACCAAGCGCACCAAGCGCAACGAATACAAAAAGTACAATCCAGGTGTATAAATTATCAAGGCGCATCCATAATAAACTTGAAATAACAACCGACGCAAGAATCAGCAGTCCTCCAATAGTAGGCGTTCCCTGTTTGTTTTTGTGAAGCACATGCAATGGCGGACAATCCTCTTTTCTTATTTGCTGCCCTATCTTTAATCTATACAACAAACGAATCAAAGTCGGCCCGAAAATTATGCTTATTAAAAATGCCGTAACTGCCGCCGCACCCGATCGGACAGTGAGCTTATCTATAACTCTGAAAGGAGAGAAATACTGAAACAATTTTTCGTATAAAATATAATAAAGCATTTTTCGTTATTTGTCGAAGATCCGCCTAAAAGGAGGATTATTCATTATTGGTTATAGAAC
>JAOZSF010000011.1:0-4839 GCA_029939815.1 bacterium | reverse complement strand
ATCCGCCTAAAAGGAGGATTATTCATTATTGGTTATAGAACAGGGATATGGTTCCCTATGGGGGAACGGGGAACCATACCGAGGTAAGGAAGAAGAGCTGCGGTTTGTGTTTGGTTTCGGTGTGGGGGGGTATTGATATAGCCCGTTCAAACCTTACTTCTCGGTCCTGTCCATTATCATTTTTATTATTTCTTCAAATTTTGCGCGACGAGATGCTTTTACTAAAACAACATCGCCGCTTTTTATATTTTTTGTTAAAAAGTCTGTTAATTTATCTACAATTTCAAATTTATGACACTTTTCATCAGCCATTCCTTTTTCTTTTGCGCCTGATACTATAAAATCGGAATATTCTCCGGTAGTGATTATTAAATCTATATTTTTTTCTGCCGCGTATGCTCCGGCTTCTTTATGATATTTTTCTGATTCCGATCCGAGTTCAAGCATATCACCTATAAAAGCAATTTTCTTACCGGATGTTTCCAAATCGGTGAGAAGATCGATCGCAGCACGCATAGAATCAGGGTTTGCATTATAACAATCCAGAATTATTTTAGCGCCGTTTATAGTAATAATTTGGCATCGCATATTTACAGATTTTAATTTTGTAAAAGCTGAAGCAATTTCTTCCGGAATAATTTCTTTTTCTGCACACATAACCGCGGCGGCAGCAGCGGCGGCATTTTCACAATTATGCCGTCCCGCGATATTAATTTTTGCTTTCGCGTTTCCGAAAGGTGTTATTAACATTCCCGCGCTGCCTTTTTCATCGGATTTCTCAGTAATAAAACTGAAATCCGCGTCTTCGGAATTGCCAAAAGAAATTATTTTTTTTATTCCAAAATTAAGAGCCGTTTCTTTCATCCTTCCAAAATATTCCGAATTGAAAGGCAGGATTATTGTTCCTTCTTTGCTTAAGCCCTCTAATATCTCAAGTTTGGCAGACACTATGGCTTCTACTGAACCGAGAAATTCAATATGTCCCTTTCCGATAGATGTAATTACTGCAACATCCGGCATCGCGATATTTGAAAGAGTTTTTATTTCTCCGGGATGATTCATTCCCATTTCAATTATCGCGTGGGTATGTTCTTTTTTTATTTTCAGCAATGTCGCGGGAACACCTATATGATTATTAAAATTCGCTTCACTGCATAACGGATTAGCCACACTTGATAAAATCGAATTTATCATTTCTTTCACCGTCGTTTTCCCATTAGTTCCGGTAATTCCAATTACAGGAACATTCATCTTTATACGGTGGCAGCGCGCGAGTTGTTGATAAGCGGCCAATGTATTTTCAACAATGTACTGCGGAACATCTACATCTAATTTATGGTCTGCCAGAATTGCCACGGCGCCGTTTTTCACAGCAGTTTCAGCGAACTTATGTCCATCAAATTTATCACCACGAAGCGCGACAAACAAATCCCCTTCCGATAATTTTCTGCTGTCGGTTGAAACTCCGGCGAACTGTTCCGCATTTCCAATATTTTCAGCGGAGGTGACCTTTAATATTTCTTCATTAATAAACATTAAGTTTTTCCAATTCCATTATTACTTCTCTTACTATTTCACGGTCATCAAAATGATGATAAACCCGATTTATTTCCTGATAAGTTTCATGACCTTTTCCCGCGATAAGGAGCACGTCTCCCTTACCGGCGTTTTCCATTGCAATTTTTATAGCTTTTCGTCTGTCTTTTTCAATTACAACATTATCTGTAGTTAATCCGAGTTTAATATCTTCAATAATTTCGTCCGGATTTTCAGTTCTCGGATTATCGTTTGTAATTACAATGAAATCAGCATAATTTTCGGCCGCCATCCCCATTTTTGCCCTTTTACCTTTATCTCTATCCCCACCACATCCAAATACAACCAATAGTTTTCTTGGTTTAAGCTCTTTAAGACAATGCAGCGTTTTGTTCAATGCGTCATCTGTGTGCGCGTAATCCACTACAACAAGAAGTCCAAGATTGTTCGGGATAAATTCCAACCGGCCCGGGACAGGCGGCAATGCAGCTGCCTGTTTAACCATCAAATCAATTTTAGCACCGAATTGATAAGCGATTGTCATTGCAGCAAGGCAATTAGAGACATTATGGCGACCAACAAGCGGTATTTCAGCATCAGCAATTTTATTTCCGTTTACAATAAGTTCAAATGAAGTTCCGGAAATGGACGCTAAAATATTTTTCGCGTGTACCATCGCTTTAGATTCGTCAGCGCTACTATATGTAACTAAAGCAATGCCCATTTCATGGATTTCCCCGAACATTTTTCGACCCCATTGATCATCGAGTGAAATAATAGCTCTGCTTCTTTTTTCTGTTTCATCTGTTTTAAGTTTATCAAACAATTTTCTTTTTGCGGCAAAATATTCTTCCATTGTTTTGTGATAATCCAGGTGATCACGCGATAGATTTGTAAATACAGCCACGTCGTATTTCAGATTACCGATTCTATCCTGAGCTAAAGCATGACTTGAAACTTCCATAATCACAACTTTCGCACCGGAATCGCTCATTTGTTTTATTATTTTATTTAATTCAAAAATGTCAGGAGTTGTTCTTTTAGCAGGAATACTCCTACCTTCAAACTCATAAGCTACTGTACCTATTATTCCTGTTGGTACTCCGGCATTTTCAAGAAAGTATCGTGTAAGATAGCAAGTCGTTGTTTTACCGTTTGTTCCTGTTATTCCGACCAGCTTACATTTTGGAGTTCCGTAATAATTCCCCGCCAGCATGCCCAAATTTTCCTGTGACATGTCCATAACCACGACCGTTACATCACCTGAAACAACATAATTTTTATCGGACATTATTACAGCGACCGCTCCTCTCGCTACCGCATCTTCAATAAATAGATGACCGTTAGTTTCCAAACCTTTACGAGCAACAAACAGCCATCCCGGACAAATCCTTCTACTGTCCTCAGAGATGCCTTTGATATCAATCTGCGTTGAGCCGCAAATTAATTCACAAGGTAAATTTTTTATTACTTCGTTAAGTTTCATTATTTTTATTATTAATTAGTTTCGGCAACTCCTGCCGGAGCGTCCATCGGTATTTTTAAATAATCAAGTGTTTTAGAACAAATTTCCTGAAAAACAGGCGCCGAAACCGTTCCACCATAATGACTTTTATGAGGCTCGTCAAATGTTACAAGAACAGCTATTGCAGGGTCGCTCGCAGGGACAAACCCTATAAACGATGCCACAAATTTTCTGTGCGAGTATCTCTTGATTTTCGGATCATACTTTTGTGCGGTTCCCGTTTTTCCGGCAACCGTGTACCCGGGAATCGCAGCTCTCCTTCCGGTTCCGTCTTTTTCTGTAACACTTACCATTGCGCGGGTGATCAGAGTTGCCGCTTTTTCTGATATCACATGGCTGTTTTCAATAATCGGCTCGAAATAATTAAATGATCCTGCTTCCGGAGTTAATCCTCCTTCACTTTTTTCGATTCTTTTTACTATTGTCGGTTTATATCTTACTCCGCCGTTTGCAATTGTTTGCACAGCGCCGAGCAATTGGATTGCCGTCACCCCGATTTCCTGTCCCATTGGTATGGAAATCATCGAAAGTTTTGACCATTTTGACGGTGAACTAAGCATTCCAGGTGACTCCGCCGGTACAAATTTAATACCTGTTCTTTTACCAAAACCGAATTTCAGTAAATATTTATAAAAGGAATATTTGTCAAGTTTCTGCGCAGTCTTGGCAATTCCAATGTTACTCGAATGTTTTATTACATCTTTGAATGTTATCAAACCCAGCGAATGATCATCATGAAGCGTGTGTCCACGGGTAGCTTTCCATTTCCCGTTTTCACAAAATATTTTTGTGTTAAGTGTTACCACACCTTCATTTAGTGCAACCGCTCCGGTAACAATTTTCAAAGTTGACCCCGGTTCAAAAATTTCCGTTGTCGCAAAATTTTGAAGTAATCCCGGTTGATATGTGCTTCTGTCAGACGGATTGAATTTAGGCCACAGAGCCATTGCAAGAATTTCTCCCGTTTTCCCGGGGCGTAAATCCATAACTATCGCTGCGGCGTGTTTGGGAGTATATTTCGCCGCCGCTTTGTCAAGCGCCTGCTCGGCCACGTGTTGGATGTATTCATCAATTGTCAAATAAATGTCGTTGCCGTCAATAGGTTCCAACTGTCTTCTTATCCATTCCGGAACGAAAAAACGTTTCCGCCTGTTATCGCGCCGCATTACAAAATATCCGTCTGTGCCTTTTAACGTCTGATCTGCCGCATATTCAAGTCCCTCGGCGCCATCTCCTTCCGAGTTACAAAATCCGAGTACATTTCCAAGCAGTTCATCACGCGGATAAATTCTATGGTGCACATATTTCAAATACACGCCTGGGACTTCCCCTTTTTTTATCATTGTCCGAAGGGCAATTGCCTGCGAATCGCTAATTTTTTTATCTACCCATGCAAATCTATTGCTTGGATTTTTCGGATCATAAAGTTTTTTCTTAATTGCGTATACCGACTTATGTAAAACCTTCGATACTTTTACCGCTGTTTTATTTATATCTTTTACAAGTCCGGGATCGCACCATACAGCAGGGCGCGAGCTTGATATAGCAAGAATCTGTCCGTTACGGTCAAGTATTCTTCCGCGACGCGCCTTTACCCGCTGTACACTCTGCTGCTGTCGCATCGCTCTTTTTTGATAAACTTCAAAGCGGAGACACTGTAAGTCGAAAAGCCGAACAAACACTGCTGTCATCCCTATTAAAAGGAGTACAAAAAGTACTTGTGTTCTGAATTTTTCCGTTAGTGAAACCATATTCTCTGTTCTTGGTACTTGGTACTT